>JAPHSB010000470.1 GCA_026193295.1 Lysobacterales bacterium | reverse complement strand
GATTCATACGGCAGGTCGGGCACGCTTTGTTCCATCCGGTTCTCCAGTTCCACCATGAGCTGCTGGTTCATTCGGAACAGGGTCATGTTGGGCCGGTCCAGGTCGGTGATCAGCATCATGACGGCAGAGAACGCGATGGCCAGCGTCAAGGTAGCCAAGCTGCTGCGCGTGCCGGTCAGTCCGGCCTGGTAACCCATGACCAGCATCGCAAGCAGGGCCATGATGGCCAGCGTGATCCAGATGACCGGTGAAACCCGGTTAAACAGGGCTGACTGCAGCCTGGCATCATGCGCATTGATCATGCTCAAAACGGATTGCGCGAAAATTCCGGTATCCTCACCGCCACCGCCTTCCATCGAAGATTCGGCCACGGACCACAGCAGGTCATGGATGCGCTCCGATTCGCGAATCATTTCGATCACGCCGTCGATGTCCGATTTCCGGGCCGCTTCGGTCGTGCGCAGGCGCAGTTTGGCAAACCGGATCAGGAGATCCTGCGCGGCGCTTCTCGCATCCGCCTGGAGCATGTCGGCGCCGCGATAAGCCGAGTCGATCGCGCTGACTTCCATCATGTAGGCGCGGGTGCGCTCCTCGAAGTGCTGCTGGGCCATGCTGAAACTGAAGGCCAGCATGAAAGCCAGCAGCCCCAGCGAGGCGCCCATGATCGCGCGCACCTGGGCCAGTTGCGCCTTGACGCCCGCGGCCTGCTGGCGTTGCCCATAGCGGTATCCGGCTTCGATGAAAAGGGCCTGGAACACCACACACATGGCCAGTATCGCCAGCAGGGGAATTTGATCCAACGGGTTCATTACGCGTCTCTCGTAGTGCTCATTCCAAGCGCGTTAGTGACGATTTCCGCCACGTCCGGCGACAGATTACCCGCAGCCGCGATGCGCTTAAGTTCGGCCTGCATGAGCCCCTTGCGGTGTTCATCGTAGCGGGTCCAGGTGTTGAAGGCGGACGCCATGCGTGCCGCCACCTGAGGATTCAACGCGTTCAGCTGGATCACCTGGTCGGCATGCAAGCGATAGCCGGCGCCGCTGCTCGCGTGAAAGCCGGTCGGGTTCATCATCGAGAAGGCGCCGATCAGCGAGCGCACCTTGTTCGGGTTGGTGAGACTGAAGGCCGGATGATCCATCAGCTGACGCACGCGTTCGACAGTGGTCGCGCCCGGCACGCAGGCCTGGATCGCGAACCACTTGTCCATGACCAGGGCATCCTCGCGCCACCGGGTCTCGAAATCCTGCAGCGCCGCCTTTGCGCCCGGGGCTCCCGCCCGCACCAGCCCCTGCAACGCAGCGAGCGCGTCCGTCATGTTGTCGCTGCCTTCCAGCTGGACCTGCGCCAGGTCGAAACCCCCGGGCGTGAGCAGCAGGTAAGAGAGGCAGACGTTACGCAGGCTGCGCCGCGCCATCGATGCAGGCGCCTTGTCATATGGAACGGCGGATTCCAGTTCCGCATAACGGCTTTGCAGGCGCTCGACCATCGCGGAGGCGAGACCTGCCTTCACGAACTGCCGCGACGCATGGATACCGTCGACGTCGATCACCTGCATCTGTTGCGCCAGGTACTCTTCATCGGGCAGCGTCAGCGCCTCCGCAATCAGCGCCGGATCGGAATCGCGATCGGCCAGCAAGGCCCCGAACGCTTCGACCAGGCTCTTGCCCAATTCCATGCCGTTGCCGGTGGACAATCGCTCCACGTTGGCCAGGATTTCGCGTTGCGCCAGCAACTGGGCCGCCTCCCAACGCACGAAGGCATCGCTGTCGTGGGTCATCAACAACGCCAAATCATCCGCGTCGTAGGGGTAGTCGAGCTTGACCGGCGCCGAGAAGCCCCGTAGCAGGGATGGCACCGGCGGTCCATCGACGCCCGTGAAAGTGAATTGGCGTTCCGCCTGGTCGAGAAGCAGCACACGGGACGTGCCGCCCGGTTCGTCTTCACCTGCCAGTTGCAGAGGCAGCTCCGTTCCATCCCGGGCCAGCAGACCGAGTGCGACCGGGATGGTCAACGGCACCTTGTCGGGCTGGTCGGGCGTCGTCGGCGTGCGCTGCGACAGCTGCAGGGTGAATGTCTCGTTGCCCGGGTCCCACTCGCCGCGACCATGCACCTCGGGCGTACCCGATTGTCCGTACCACAGCCCGAAGCGGCCCAGGTCGACGCCATTCGCGTCCGCCATCGCGGCGAGAAAATCATCGCAGGTCACCGCTTCGTGGTCATGGCGCTCGAAGTACAGTCTCATCCCCTTCTGAAAGCCTTCCTCGCCCAACAGGGTGTGGTACATACGAATGATCTCGGCACCCTTCTGATAGACGGTCATGGTATAGAAATTATTGATTTCCATGTACTTGTCCGGGCGAATTGGGTGCGCCATCGGCCCGGAATCCTCGGGAAACTGCCGGCTCCGCAACACCCGCACGTCACGGATACGCTTCACCGCGCGGGAGTGCATGTCCGACGAAAATTCCTGATCCCGGAAAACTGTCAGCCCCTCCTTCAGGGTAAGTTGAAACCAGTCGCGGCAGGTCACCCTGTTGCCGGTCCAGTTGTGAAAATACTCATGGCCGATAACGCCTTCGATTCCCTGGTAATCAGCGTCGGTCGCGGTTTCCGGGCGCGCCAGAACATACTTCGAATTGAATATGTTGAGGGACTTGTTTTCCATGGCGCCCATATTGAAGTCGTGCGTAACGACGACATGGTAGATGTCGAGATCATACTCAAGGCCGAAGCGGTCCTCGTCCCATTTCATGGCGTGGATAAGCGACTCCATCGCGTGCTCGCACTTGTCTTCGTCACCATGTTCCACGTAGAAACGCAGGGTCACATCGCGCCCGCCACGCGTGCGGAATCGATCCTCCACGCAGGCCAGGTCGCCAGCGACCAGGGCAAACAGGTAGCATGGCTTGGCGAAAGGGTCATCCCAGCGGACCCAGTGACGACCGTCTGCCAGCAGCCCGGAGTCGACGGCGTTGCCGTTCGACAGCAGGACCGGATAGCGCACCTGCTCTGCAACCACAGTGACCTCGTAGCGGGTCATCACGTCGGGCCGATCCGGGAAATAGCAGATCTTGCGAAAGCCTTCCGACTCGCACTGGGTCAGCAAAAACTGGCCCGAGGGATAGAGACCTTCCAGGGCCGTGTTTTCCTGGGGTCGAATCCGCACCTC
>JAPHSB010000173.1 GCA_026193295.1 Lysobacterales bacterium | reverse complement strand
CGGCGATCAGCACGTCGACGATGGTGCGCGTGCCGACCTCGAAGCCGGCCTGGGTGGCCTCGAGCGCACTCTCCGCCGAAATCCTGGCCTGCTCGAAGGCCTCGACCTCCTGGATGCCGGCAATAACGGCGCGATAGGCTGTCTGGGTCTGGCGCACGACACCCCGCTGGACGTCGTCCAGATCCTGCCCGGACGCATCCATCAGGTAGCGCGCCTGGCGGGTTTGCGCGTTGACCCTGCCGCCCTGGTAAAACGGAACGTTCAGGGCAAGCTGGATTTGCGAATCGTCTGCCGTCAGGCTGCCGCTGCGCTGGGCGCCGGTGATGGGGTCGGTGTACTGGTACTTGTTGTTGTCGAAACGGTTAACGGTGCCGATCAGGTCCAGGGTTGGGAAATGTCCCGACCGCGCCAGCCTCACGTTCGCTTCCGCGACTTCCATCGCCGCGCGGCTGGAGAGCACCGAGGGATTGTTCTGCAGCGCGATGTCCACCCAGTCGTCCGCAGCGATCGGCTCCGGTTCGACCAGCGGCAGCACCTCCTGCAAGGCATCGTAATCCTCAAAATACTGGCCGGTCAGCTCACGTAACGCCTCCTTCGCGTCCGCCAGGTCATTCCTGGCGACAATGGCCCGCGCCCGGGCATTGTCATAGGTCGCGCGCGCCTCGTGGACATCGGTTACGGCGGTCAGGCCGACCTCGAAACGTTGCTCAGCCTGTTCGTATTGGCGCTGAAACGCCTTTTCCTCGGCTTCTGCGAAGGTCACGCCATCGGTCAGGGTCAACACCAGGAAATAGCGTTCAGCCACGCGCAGCAGGAAATCCTGGTAGGCAATCTGGTAAATCGCTTCGGCCTGGCTGATTTGGCCGCGGGCGACATCCAGTGCTTCGTAGTTGGCTTGCCGGTAAAGGCTCTGACGCAGGTCCAGTCGATAGTTGTTGGTATCGATATCGTTTTCGAATTTCTGCGCGAAGCCTGAAATCTCGGTCTCGCTGTTGCCCCTGCTCAATCCGGCGCTACCCCCGATCTGCGGCAGCAGGTTGGCCCGTGCAATGGTCTTGTTTTCGCGCGTGGCTTCGCGGCGGGATGCCGCCGCCTGCAGGCGCGGATCGTTTTGCACAGCGAGGTCGTGCACCCCGACGAGGTCAACGGCCCAGGCCGGGGCGCACAGTAACAATCCCGCGAGCGCCAGGCAGATCGGCTTCATTCTGATCGACATAGTTGACTCCAAAAATAGGCTAAAACTCGAACTGCGGAGCCCGGTCTGCGTGCAGCAGTCTCGGCAGATCGGTTTCGAACAGGCTTTCCTGCGACCACTCGGTGACATCCAGTCGTTTCATCACGCGCGCCTCCATGGCCGGCGAGTCGCCGGTGACGACGAACAGGCGCCCGCCCGGGTTGACCCAACCCAGAAACTGCTCCGGCACCTGTGGCACCGAACCGGTGACCACCACCACGTCGTGGGCCTGTTCGGGCTGCCAGCCGCCCATCACATCACCAACGAACAACTCGACATTCCCGACACCCTTGTCCTTCAGTTTGAGTGCCGCGGCCTCGTGCAATTCCGGGTAAATCTCTACGCTTACCACGCGCCTCGCCAGGCCGGCCAGGCAGGCCGTGACGAAACCGCTGCCAGTTCCGATTTCCAGGACCGTCTCGTCCGCAGCGAGCTCAATGGCCTGCAACATGCGGGCTTCGATCTTCGGCCGCATCATGACCTGGTCGCAATCCAGCGGTATGGCAAGGTCCGCGAAAGCGAGTTTGCGGTAACGTACCGGCACAAAGTCCTCGCGGTGGATGGTTTCCAGCAGTGACAACACCCGGCTGTCGAGTACTTCCCAGGGTCGAATCTGCTGCTCGACCATGTTGAACCGCGCTTGTTCAAAGTTCATTTCGGTTTCCTGATTCCGCTTCCGGGAACGCCCCGGTATAAACGCCCCGGTATAAACGCCCAAGGGTAAGTCTTCCAGCCTCACGCATCAAGCGAAAGAGTGCGCGTTCATGACCTCGGAATTAAGTGCCATTAGTCACAACGCCGTTCAGCCTGCGCGGCCGCTTGACGCCCCGCGGCGGGGGCTTTTCCGGAGCTTGCGTCCGACGGCCCCCCACGTTATGTTCAGGGCCGTTTGCGCCGCAAAGCACGGCTGGACACCCCGTTGTTGACGGCGCTTCTCGAGCAGAGGCAAGGCGTTTGGGAAAATTCCTGCAAGCAAACCCTGGAAAATCCGGTCATGAGCAATGAATCCGCTCGCCAGCTGAAGTTCGACCAGCTGGCCACGGCCTACGGCATGGATCTGTATCGGTTCGCCATGTGGCTCTGCGGAGATGACGCGCTGGCCAAGGACCTGGTGCAGGAAACCTATCTGCGGGCCTGGAAAGCGCTGGATAAGTTGAAGGACGACGCGGCGGCCAAAGGTTGGCTGCTGACGATTTTGCGCCGCGAGTATGCCCGCACCTTCGAACGCAAGGTGCCCAAATTCACGGACGTCGACCTGGTCGTCGTTCCCGAGGACAGCGAACTCGAGCCGGATGACCGGGCGGAGATCGATATGATGCGACGCAACATACTGGAATTGGATTCGAAGTACCGCGAACCGCTGCTGATGCAGGTCGTCATGGGCTACAGCTGCGAAGAGATTTCGGCGGAACTGGGTGTGAGCAAGAGTGCGGTCATGACCCAGTTGTTCCGGGCCCGCGAACAACTGAAGTCACGACTGCAAAGGGACGGGGTCACCGGAAATATCCATGGACTTTTCTGAATTCAGACGGCTGCTGGGCGCAGATCCCCGTAACCAGGACCCGGCCTTTCTGGAGGCCCGCGCTGCGTCGCCGGAGTTTCGCGACGCCAGCGTGGAAGCGGATCGTTTCGAAGATTGGTTGGAACGGGCCCTGGCGCTGGAGATACCGCCGGACCTGCTCGATCGAATCCGCGACATCCCTCGCAAGGATGAAAGCCCGGCCCACCGTGCTGCAGAACAT
>JAPHSB010000068.1 GCA_026193295.1 Lysobacterales bacterium | reverse complement strand
ATCGCCGTCTCGATCGCCACCGCCACCGGTGGCCGCTCGGGCGCCGGCATCCTGGCCGGCACGGAACATTCTGACCCGGCTCTTGCGTCCGGGTTCCTCGACACTCACGACGCCGTCCGGCAATCCACTCCGAAACTCCCCTTCGAAGAATACAGCGCCGGTTTCGCCCGGGGCGTTCAAGATCATCGCGCCCAGACCCTCGGCCATGCCGGACTGCGCCGCACCGACGTACTCGAGCACATCGCCCTCGTCATCGATCACCAGGCCATAGCCGGTGCCGGCCGCCAGACCGGACTCGCAGGCGCCAAACCAGCGGCCGGTCGCATCACGGTCGGGGCGCATGAAACGGCATTCGGGATCAACCTCGCTGGACAGGGCGCGCGCACTTTGCTGGTACAACGCCAGCGTCTGGCCGCGGAACTCGGCGAAATCCCGGGCGGTGATCTCCTGGCGGGATTCCAGCCACTCCACCTGCACCGTCACCTGCTCGTTCAGGGCCGGCGCCATCTGCGCCAGGAAATTTTCGCCGACAATTTTGGACTGAGCGTGCGCGCTGAAGGCGGAACTCATGGCCCAAACCGACGACAGCGCCAGGATGTTGCTCATGGTTTGGGACTCGAAAAAGTTGCCACTGTCCATGTCATTGCCGACGTACATCGCGCCGGCCATGGCGACAATGGCCAGCACCGTTCCGATGTTCTGCTTGCGCGCCAGGTCACGCCGCTCTTCCAGCAGTTGGTATTCGGCAGTGATGATCTCACGCGTCTGATCACCGTAAACGCCATCGTAAACGCCTTCGTACAGGCTGGCGGACTGCGCCGAGATGAATCTGCGCTCCGCGGCAAGCAGCGCTTCGGCCATTTGCAGCCGCGCGCGCAAGGCCTCGTTCCGGGAGCGTGAGAGAAAGGCCTCGCCGAGCTGGGGGTCGAAACGCGACAGCGCGGCCTGGCGCGTGAAGAAGGTCGCCCGGTCGTGGTCGACGCGATTGAGGGCGGTGACGATCCGCGTTGCGGCGCCCTGGACGAAATCCTCGGCAAAGGGATCGACGGAGCGATCGCCAGCCAGGCGCGCAATCGTCTCACCCTCCATCCGGATCTTTTCCAGCGGATGAATCTCGACGGCCACCACGTCCCGGCGAGATTCACCCGGGCTCTTGACGGGCAGGTCACGGCGCCCCTGGCCGCCACGGTCCAGGTACGAGACGAAATCCAGTGGCCGTTGGAGGTCGACCGGCCGGTTTTCCAGCCGGCTGGCGACTTGCTCCGAGGCCTGCTGCTCCGACTGTGCCCAGGCGGCGCCGACCAGGGGTTCACTGGACAGCAGCAGTCCATGGGTGGACGGCCGCAGCCAGCGGTTGGCGTGAACCACGAACAACGGCGTGACGATGTCACCGAAGGTCAGCGGTTCGGAGTCCATCATCCTGCCGGGATCGGGAAAGGTGTAGACGCTGAAATCGATGGTGACGACGCTGGGGATTTCTTCCGCCGCCAGCAGCGGCCGGCTGGTCAGGTGACCGTCGACCAGTTCGACGATATGCGGCGACAGCAGCACCGAAGCGTTCGGCAGTTTGTCGCGTAACTCGCGGTACAGCGACATGCTGTAGTAGTTGGACTTGGCGATCACCGACTGGGCCAGCCGGTCGACCTGCTGACCAGAAGCGTCCTTGGGTTTGACCGTGCCGCCGATGGCGTGCTGCTCGAACAGGCGGTAATAGGCGGCCTCGCCGTTAGCGTCGACGAAGGCGGGATAGCGGATCACCACCATCGCGTCAGCCTGCGAACGGCTGCGGTCAACCGCCGCAAGACCCTCGTCAGGCTGATAGGTGGACTGCTTGATACCCCGCGCGGTGCCCGCGCAGCCGGCCAGCAGCAGGCTCACTGCGAGGAGGATCAGGGCAGGTTGGGGACTGAATCGACGCCGCATGGATTCGCTCTCGGCCGTTCGCTTTCGCTGGTCGGGAAAGTGCATATACTACAGCGACTATCAACCCGAGGTGAATGCAAAGAGGAGCCATGGCCAATCAACAAGTAAAGAAGGTCGAACTGAAAACTCCTTACCTGGTCCTGATCGGCGCTGAAGACGACCCGACTTATGCCAAGACCGGGCTCGGCATCGCTCAGTGGCGGCGCGACCTGGTCGCCGGGCAGATGCGCTTCCCCGGCTGCAGCGTGGACCTCGGCGTGCCCGACATGACCGTGGAGGAAGCGGCCACGGCCGGCGTTGGCAGCCTGGTCATCGGTGTCGCGCCGGTGGGCGGCGTCATCCCGGACAGCTGGTGGTCGGCCATCGAGCAGGCGGCACGGGCCGGCCTGGACGTGGTCTGCGGCCTGCACGTCAAGCTGGCGGACAACCCGGCGCTGGTCGCTGCGGCCAAGGCGTCCGGGGCGCGCCTGGTCGATGTGCGCGTGCCGCCGAGGAACCTGCCGGTGGGTACTGGCGTCAAGCGTTCGGGCAAGCGCGTGCTGACCGTGGGCACGGACTGCGCCATCGGCAAGAAGTACTCGGCGCTGGCACTGGACCTGGCCATGCGGGAAGCCGGCATGGCTTCTACCTTCCGCGCGACCGGCCAGACCGGCATCATGATCGCCGGCGAGGGCATGCCGATCGACGCCGTGGTGGCTGATTTCATCTCCGGCGCCGCGGAGGTACTGTCGCCTGACAACGAACCCGATCACTGGGACGTCATCGAGGGCCAGGGCTCGCTGTTCCACCCGGGCTACTCCGGCGTCAGCCTGGGCCTGCTGCACGGCTCCCAGCCCGATGCGTT
>JAPHSB010000147.1 GCA_026193295.1 Lysobacterales bacterium | reverse complement strand
CGGTCAGGCCTGCTGCGCTGCTAACAGCAACACTCAAAGCGGATTTTCAGGAACAACAGAACCCCACGAACGGCGGGCACATGCAGCTTAAGCTGCTGTCGCGGCAACTCGAACTGCAGGGGCTGCACTGGCAGCTTTCCGGCAGTTCACTCGATCCGTGGTTCAGGGTCGGGGCGGGCTTAAAGGGGGATTTCGTGATCGATTTGCAAGCAGCGCAGCTTACCGCAGACACACTATTACCCAGCCGACTGAAGGGACAGCTCGACTGGCAAAACGCAGCGCTGCAGCTGGACTCGGAACACTGGCCCATTGGCTCGCCAGTTTTGCAGTTTTCCGGTGAAGGCGATGCCATCGCAGGCGTCCTGACAAATTCGCAACCCCTGGTTCCCGGTAACGCTTCGTTTCAGTGCACGACAACGATCTGCCTGGTGGAATTGGACCTTCAGCCAACGCCTGACGCGCCACAATCCCTTTTGAGGGGCCTGTTGCTGCTGGGCCTTCAGCAGACTGGAGACACGTTCTCGGGGCAAATGAGCTTTCCTCTTGATTGACATTGATAAAGCCGCAGACGAAAAGGTGCAGCCGAAACGCGGCGGCGCGTGACAGAACGGAAGCGGGATTCCAGATCGATAAGCTTCCGGGCAAAAAAAACCGGGCGGAACCGCCCGGTTTTTTTCTCCTCTATTCGCAGGAATCGAGGTGGGCCAGTGGCCCACCCCATGCTCCCGGCTATTACTGGAAGTACTCCATTATTTCCGCGACGACCTCATCCCAGATCTCGCCATCGTCCTCGACCAGATAACCGTTTGACTTGGTGTGCTGGTAGAACGTGGTCAACCCACTCGCATCATCCTCGTTGATGAAAGCAGCCCGGTGACATCCGCCGCAGGCTTTCGAAGTGGGACCTGTCACGTAAGCCGGCACATTACCGATCTTCCGATCCCAGGTTTCGTTCTCGTAGGAAGCGGACAACCTGGCAGGCAACGACTCGGCCTGATCCGGCGGATTGTAGGTGCCGGGATAATGGCAGGCTTCACAGTTCTTGATCGTGAAGTTGGGGAAGACAAAGCCGATATGGTGCTCATAAATCTTTGCCTCGACAGGATCGGAAAAGTCGATTTCATCCGTGTCGAATGCCTGGAAGCGATGAATCGCATGGACGTAACTCGCGATGTCGCGCGACTGCATTTCCAGATGGCTGCCGCCGCTACCCGGCCAGTGGCATTGCTTGCACAGAGTGATGTCGCCGCCGCGGTCCGGGGAGTGGAAGGTCGTGGCCAGTGCGTCGTGGCAGTCGTTGCAACTCGACTCGTCCACCACGGCGTTGTCGCCCATGAAGTAGTCGTCTTCGACCGCGTTGCTCACCAGATTCAGGGTGGTGGACACGCCGTCGGTGGCCACGGTCGCGCCTTCAATTTGGACAGTAGGCTGTATCGAAATGCCCGCTCTCTTGATGACACCCTCTTCAATCTGATCCAGAACAGGCACATCTTCCGGGAACTGGCTCAGATCCATGATCACATGCCAGTTACCTTGCACGCTGTCGGCCGCTTCGGTGAAGCGCGGGTTGCTATCCCCGCCTCCGACTCTGAATTCGCCCAGCCGATTCCGGTCAGCATCCCGTGAGTGGGCGGAGACCAGGAAATGCTTGGTCTCGTATCCATAGAACGAAACCAGCAGCAACGGGTCAGTCATCAGTTCCGTGTTGCCGGTGAAACGGACGTCAATCATGCCGTCTGCGTAGGAAGCGCTGGTGATTTCGGCTTTGTAGAGATCCGCATAGCGTTCGCCGTCGGCATTGTAGATATCCGGATTCAAGCCGTTGTGAAATTCGGGGAACCCTCCCGCATGACAGTCAGCGCAATTCGCCTGAGCCTTGATATCATGGAAGCCGACACCTCTTTCTGCCCAGATATCATTCATCGAAGGAGCCTTCTTTTCATAGAAGAGCAGCTCGTTGTACTCCTCAGGACGTGTCTGAATACCGTGACAACTCTTGCAGGTTGTCGCGTTGAAAAATTCATCGGCCGTTACCTTATCCATCTGGCCTTCGTGACAGGTGATGCAGTTGCCCATGGTCGTCGGATAGGGGAATTCCATGGCGTGCGACATGTGCACGTCGTTCATGACCGTGCGCTTGTAGGCGTAGTCAGGGTTAAGACCGGGGTCTTCACCAGCGCCCCAGGCTACCGGGTCGTCGACGATTTGCTGCCAGTCCTCGTGGCCGCCGTCGGTGTCATCCGTGTGACAGACCTTGCAGCCGGCGAAGTCCGGCAGGCCTGCAACGACCGCGGCGCGGAAGCCGTGCTTCAGGTAGGGCTCGCCGTGACATTTCTCACAGCCCGCGACATTGGAATAGCTGGAATACTCGTCCACGTCACCGAAGGCCAGGCCCGCGTTGTCCACATCCTCGTAAAGACCGATATGCGTTGATGGATCAGCTTCTATGTCCAGAGTGCCCTTGCCGATGTAACCGTAAGCGTAGGCGTCCGAATTCTCGGGCGCAAAGCTAAGACCGGTCGCCATTGCCCGGTACACGCCGGG
>JAPHSB010000448.1 GCA_026193295.1 Lysobacterales bacterium | reverse complement strand
ATGACGCCGGCTTCGATGCGGTCGCCACGGGCAACGTCCTGTCGCTGAGCCTGGTGCTGGCGATTTGCGGCTCACTGGCGGCGATGGTGCTGGGGGACCGCTTCGGACTTGCCTTGCCACTGGCCGTCGCGGCATCGCTGCTGCTGGCTTCGCTGGTCCTGCTCGCCGGCATGGACTCCCTGGCCGCCTACGCAGTAGCCACCTGCCTGTTCACATTCTCCTTCGGGCTCGGCATACCCTACACGGTTTCGGTGGTGGCCGACCTCGACGTCGACGGACGCTTCGTGGTTTTGACCGTGCCCGCGATCGGCATTGGGGTGATGCTCGCACCGGCTCTGGGTGGCATTCTGACGGGTATCGGGGGACATGCGGTCCTGTTGATGACCGGCGCGGTCAGCGTGTTGATCGCCCTTGCGCTCGCCTTGCTGGCCCTGCGGATGGGCTTGCCGCATGCCAGGGCACACCGGCACCGCGCAGGCGGCGAACCGGCAGAGCCAATCGTCTAGGAAGTGTTACGCGCCGAAGGCGCGGGCCAACAAGAGGCTGCTGAAGCCGGCCGAGACGCCGTCCTCGCAGGCCAGCAGCGCGCCGGTACAGGTTTCGCTGGCCGCACTGGCCAGGAACTGGAACGGCGGGCCCATTTCGGCTGGCTGGCGGACCTTGCCCGTGGCCGTGAGGCTGCTGAGCCTTTCCAGTTCCTCTTCCAGCCCGTCCGGATCGAAGGCCATTTCCGTTTCGATGACGCCGGGCAGAACCGCATTTACCCGGATGCCGCGCGGTCCGAGTTCGATGGCCGCGGTTTTCACCAGGGCATTGACCGCGGCCTTGGAGGCGCCGTAAGCGGCGACTCCCGGCATCAATTCGGTCGCGGCCGGCGACGACGTGACGACAATGCTGCCGCCCTGCTCCATGTGCGCGATGCCGTCGCGCAGAGCCTGCGCGACGCCGAACACGTTGACTTCAAATACGCGGCGAAACACTGCCAGGTCGAGCCCGTCGACCCCACCGGCGTCGTCTGCGATGCCGGCGTTCAGAATCAGGCAATCGATACGGCCGCCGAACAGGTCCGCGGCAGACGCCATTCCGCCGGAGATCGACCCCGACTCGGCCAGGTCCATTCGCACAAAGCGGGCGCCAACACCCGCCGCGATCGACTCTCCGGTGGCGCGACGTCCCGTGATGATCACATCGGCCCCCGCCTGAACGAAGTGTTCGGCAACGCCCAGGCCAATGCCGGCCGTGCCGCCAACGATCAGGCAATTTTTGCCGCCGATGGAAAATGGATCGATGGTGGTCATGACAGGCGCCCGGCTAGCGGGGGCAGTCCTCCTGCGGATAGAGGTACACCTTGCCGGCCTTCTTGCTCAAGCAGGCCTCGAAGGCCGCATCGCCGTCCGACATGTTGAATTCGTGCGTGATCATCAGGTCAGTGGCGCGCTGCACCTCGGGGTCCCGCAGCATTTCGATCAAACCCTCGCGATGGCTGACGTTGACATCGTGGCTGCCGGTCAGCGTGACGTGCCGGTTGTGGATCTCGTCCAGCAGGTGGATCGGCAACGGCTCGTCCGAGCCGACCAGGAATCCAAACAGGCGCATTTGCCCGTAGCGGCGCACCGCGGCCAGACACCTCTTCTGGTAGTAGGGATAGCCGGAACATTCGAAGACCGCGTCGCAACCCTTCTTGTCGCCCGTGAGTTCATGGATTTTCGCCAGCCAGTCCGGATCGTCGGGGTCGATGATATAATCGGCCCCGATCCGCTGCGCCAACTCCATGCGAAAGGCGTTGCGCCCGAGCGCGATGACCGTTGCGCCGCGGTACTTTGCGTTGATGATGGCGCCGAAGCCGATGAATCCGATACCCCCGACCAGCACGACGTCGCCGGCCTTCACGCCGGCCTCTTCCACTCCCGTGTATGTGCAGCCGTTCGAGCAGTTGGCCGCCGCCGCGTAGCGAAATGGCAGATCGTCCGGAATTTTCTGGACCATGCTTTCAGGCGCCAGTCGAAATTGCGAGAAGCCGAATCCACCGGATTCGCTGCCGCAGGCGATCTCGATCGAGCGCAAACCACCCGGTGTGTTGATCAGCTGCGCTCCTCCGAGGCTTTCGAGGCATGCATGCGGATCCGAACCGATCTGGCCCGGCATCTCTTCATAGGGAATGGCCATGCAGTGGGTCGGGCTGAGGCCCTCCCGACAGACGAAGCACTCCCCGCAGGGATTCCCCTGGTACATGACGACCCGATCACCGACCGCGTGCCTGGAACCCTCCGCCACCTCGACAATAGTACCGACACCTTCGTGTCCGAGATGGTATTCGTCCTCGTGCCACTCGAAAGTGTGATCGCGGTAGATCTGGTGCTCGATGCAGATGGGCGCAATGGCTACTTTCACCAATACATAGCCTGGCGCCACCTTGGGATACGGGAGTTGCTGCAGCTGGCTCGCGCCCGGCTCAGGAATCGTCAGTACGGTATTGACTGGTGACATTCTCGGCTCAGCTCCTTCTTGTGATAGCGGCCCATTGGCGTCTGGCGCATGATTTCAATACATTGTACGATGGAGCAGCGCAATTGAAATCACAGTTATGACCCAATTCTAGACAGATAAGACCCTGTCATGGATCCTGGCAGTTTCGGCGGCGCGGGGCACGGGCACATGCAACTTGTTGTTGGCAGAAGTATTTTACCTCTATATGATACTTCTGACCCTGAAAACCAAAGAAAGTCACACCCCCTATGAAATCACCGATACATCAGCCGCAAATCGAAATCCAGTCAAGACACCAGGAAGAGAGCCAGATCGTCGTCAAGTGGCTGGCGCGCCTGCACGAATGCCTGGCCGATCAGCCGCCGCGCGTTTTTGCCACGGCCATCGAGCGTACGCGGCTGTCGCGGGAACAACTGCGCAGTGGTGAAGGGCTGACCCAGGAGCACTTCGACATTGCCCTGGACTTCGTGCGCCGGCAGTTTCCGGACATCACCTTCCGGTTCATGTCGAAGCTCGAGTTGCTCGACCTGGGCATGATGGGCTACGCGGTGCTCAGTTGCCCCACGGTCGGCAAAGGCATGGCCCTGATGGCCCGTTACCTGGAGTTGACTTCCGACCGCTACACCGAGGAGTACGCGGTGGAAGACAACTTTCACGTAATCCGGCCGTCGCCGACCTGGCGGCACCTGGGGGAAGACGAGAGCATCGCGGAGGACTGCCTGGGCGGCAATTGGCAGGCGATTCGGCTGATGATGGGCCCGGACGCGGACTACCATGGCGCCAGCGCGCATTTTGCCTACCCCCCGCCCGGACATCGCGGGGCCTACGAGACGTTTTTCGCTCCTTGCGCCGTGTATTTCAATACCGAGCGGTCCGAGTTGAAGATTCCTTCTGCCTGGACGAAGCGCCCCGTGACCAGCGCCAATGTGTTGATGTCCGACGTGACGGCCGCGGTTTGCGAACGCCTGCTGGGACCCGGGCGCAGCACCAGCGTGGACACCGCGAGGTCCGTGCGGCGCCT
>JAPHSB010000340.1 GCA_026193295.1 Lysobacterales bacterium | reverse complement strand
TGTTGGCCTCGGTTCGATGGCCTTCCTGATCACAATCGGAAACAAATCGATACTGAACCTTGGTGACTCGCTGCTTCTGACCGATTGGGAGGGTCTGAGGCCGACTGTACTAATGCTCCCAATCGGGGGGCTCGGCGAAAATACCTGGACTATGGACGTTGATGACGCAATTGCAGCTGTCGAGTTGATTGATCCGAAGCTGGTCATTCCCTGTCACTACAGTGTTCCGTTTCTGTGGAAGAGGAAGTTCGCGGTCGCGGATGACGCAAGGTTCAAACGCGAGGTAGAGGCGCTCGGGAAAGAATGCAGAATTCTCAGGTCTGGTGACGTTGCCAACGTGTAAACCTGGAGGCATTGGTATGAAGAATCAGACAGACGACAATGGATTTGATGTCATTGTCATAGGCTCCGGCATGGGTGGTATGACGACGGCAGCCGCCCTTTCGCGGCTGGATCATAAAGTGTTGCTGCTGGAGCAGGCACAAACGATCGGCGGACTCACACACACCTTCTCCAGAAATGGATTCACGTGGGACGTTGGGCTCCATTACTGCGGCTTGTTCGGCCACGATCAGTTCGCGGGACGAATCCTCGACTGGCTCAGCGGCGGGACAATCGAGTTTCGTTCGGTCGGCACCGTCTATGACGTGCTTCACTTTCCAGATGGACTGGACATTTCTGTGGGACGCCCCGCCGACGCTTACAAAATGGAGCTCAAGGATCGGTTCCCCGAGCATGCTGAGGAGATCGACGCGTATTTCGAAGCGTTGCACTCTGCTGAGGAAGCAATGCGCATCGTCAGCACCGAGCGGGGACTTCCTGAACCGTTCCGCTCAGCCCATCAATGGTGGAACAGGAGAAAGATCGAGCGCTGGTGTGGCCGCACAACGCAGGAGGTAATCGAAGACATCGTGTCCGATCCGAGGTTGGCCGCTGTTTTGTCGGCACAATGGGGCACTTATGGCGGCAAACCTACGGAGGCGAGCTTTGGCCTGCACGGACTCGTCATTGGCCACTACCTGGAGGGCGCCGCCTATCCCGTGGGCGGGGCCTCGGCGATTGCCGAAGGCTTGGTGCCCGTAATCGAGGCAGCAGACGGCAGCGCGCGCGCCGGCACACCGGTCAGCGCGATAGTCGTCGAAGATGGCAAAGCCGTCGGTGTACGAACGAGCTCAGGCGAGGAGTTCCGGGCACCGTGTATCGTCTCGGCTGTTGGAGCCGATGGGACCATCAGGCATCTGCTGCCGAAGGACATTCGTCAGCAGGGGTGGGCCCGGGAGATAGCCACGTTCAAACCGTCCATGTGTCACTTCGAAATCTTCCTGGGCTTTGAGGGAGATATCGCCCGACATGGCGCAACGCGTGCAAATCACTGGTTTTACGAGAGCTGGAATACGAACGACGCCATCTGGTCACCTGCAGGCGACGAGCCGATTCCCTGGATGTTCATCTCGTTCCCGTCGCTCAAGGATCCTATGCACGACCCGGGACCTTCGAACCGGCATACCGGCGAGGCATTCGTCTGGGCTGACTGGTCAGATGTGGCTGAGTTTGCCGCGGGCGGAGCCGAAACGCGCGCAGACGAGTGGCGTTCGCTCAAGCAGCACGTTGAAGCGCGGCTCCTGGCTTTCTTCGCGTCGAAGTTCCCAGCGCTGGAGCAGCTAATCGTCCGCTGTGAGCTCGGCACACCGCTCGCTACTGCATCTTTTACCGGTCATGAGAAAGGCGGCTTCTACGGGATCGAAACCACACCGCGCCGTCTTCTTTCCGATGCTCTCAACGCGCGGACGCCGGTGCCGGGGTTGTTTCTCTCGGGTCAGGACGTTGCGACGCCAGGCATCGCGGGAGCCCTGTTGGGTGGCATGATTGGCGCTGCGGCGATAGATCCACGTGTCTTTCAGAAGTTCGGATAAGCGCTTGTGATTGGCGCAACGAAGGGCGCCTCAGATTTAAATGTCGATACATGACTCAAAGCGGAAAGTCTCGCAACTCACAATCACATTGTTCAGATTTTCGATGTTCTTATTCGCGATCGTTGGCCTCGGTCTGTTTTTGTTGGGCTGCCTGTACTTGTCGCTTGACGAGTTTATGCCTTACCACGCTGAAGCACTCCAAAAAGACTGGGGCGCGCTGGACACGAACACTCAAGGCTTGATCCTAGGCCTATTGAAGGGCTTTGGGAGCGGTGCTTGCGTAACGGGATTCGCAATTCTGTTCATGATCGCCAGCTCGCTTCGAAAGACTCCAAGACCATTCATCCTGCTGTTACCGCTTACGACGATCGGTTACTCTGCGCTTCTTTGTTACGCAACCTTTACGGTGTACGTCAGAACACCGGCTAACCCGCCGCTTCTGCTGACTGTCGCGCTTGTCGCAGCAGGCGTTTTGGCTTCTCTTGCGCTTGCGATTTCGCAACGCCATAGCGCCACCGATTAGTTTCAGTATCGGTACGGAACGTCCGCTACTGGCCGGTAACCGAACTCCGCGTCGCCTGATTTCAGCCGTCATCCAGTTCCGCTATCCGCGCAGAAGCGGCCCTCAGCTTCGTTGAGGCCCTATGGGCCGCTAACGACCCAACTCGGAACTCAACACAAGTCAATATCCTTTTTTCAGTAGCTTATAGAGCTAACGATTTTGAATCCCTTAAGTTGACGGATTTTTTTTTCAATCTTTATAATCGGTCGCCATGCCTAGCTCGGTGAACATCCGTAACTCTTTAGCTCTCTTAATTGGGATGGTCCTTCTGTGTGAACAGGATGTGCTGGCCAATAGTCGCAGTTCGACTATCAACGTGAGTCCAAATGGTAGCTTGGTTGTCGTCGTCAACAACGATTCACGATCCGTGACATTTATCGAATTGCCGCATCACGAAATTCGAGCAGAAATTATTGTGGGCCGTGATCCCCGCAATGTGGTTTTTAGCCTAGATGGAAACCGCGCCTTCGTGACCAACCGCTGGGATGACAGTCTTTCGGTCATCGACATTCCCTCGTTGTCGGTAGAAAAAACCGTTGAACTTTGTGACGAACCATCTGGAGTTGTCGCGTTGGATGACGGACGAGTGATCGCCAATTGCTACGGCTCTGGCCAAGTGGCGGTTGTCGACCCTGACGATGGAGAAGTGACCGATATTTTGGACGTCAATTCGGCGCCCGCCGGCATGGCCTTCGACACCACCCGAAACTTGCTATATGTAACGCACTTCATTGATGGTCAAGTGACCGTTATCGATCCGGTAACGCTTCAAATCGTCAACACGATATCGACTGGCACTGACAGCAATCTGGTTAACAGCATCGTGATTAGTCCCGACGCCGAGCGCGCCTGGATTCCCCATCAACGTTCCAATGTAGGCAACGAAGCTCTGCTTTTCGATACCACGGTTTTTCCAGTTGTGACGGCTGTTGATCTCGATACCCAGGCCCAGGTATTTGATGCCCGTATCCACCTGGATATATCGGATGAGCCCGTGAACATGCCGTTTGATGCAATTGTTACAGGTGACAACGAAATTTGGGTGTTGAACTCTGGCAGTAACGATATTTCTGTTATTAATCTGGAAGACGGAAAGGGCATCGCCCATATCGAAGTTGGTCACAATCCTCGCGGCATGGCGCTCTCGCCAGATGGTTCCACGATCTACGTGAACAACAACCTCTCGGGTACCGTGTCAGCCATCGATACCGTTACCTATGAGGTGAAGGAGGAATTTGAGGTTACCGAAATTGCGCTTACTCGGGCCGTACTAAACGGAAAGCGCCTGTTTCACAGCTCAAACACTACAGACTTGGCATTAGACCAATGGATTTCTTGCGCCACCTGTCATTTCGACGGCGAAATGGATTCGCGCACATGGTTTTTCCCGGACGGCCCGCGAAACACCAGCAGCTTGCTGGGGGTTGCAGAAACACTTCCAGTGCACTGGTCAGGCGACCTTGATGAACTGCAGGATGTGGAGATTACCATTCGCGATATCCAGGCTGGTACTGGCCTTGCAGAAGGCAATGACCATTGCGACCCAGCTTGCGACCTGGGACCTCCAAACAGTGGAAGGTCGCGGGACCTGGATGACTTGGCGGAGTACATGGTCAATCTGGAGTTTTCGCCCAATCCGAATCGACTGGTGGATGGTTCGCTCGATGAAGCGGCGGTTCGTGGAAAGACCTTGTTCGAGTCGGACATGCTGGAGTGTTCCGAGTGCCATCCGTCTCCGCTTTACACTGACCTGAAAATACATGATGTGGGAACAGGCCTGAGCACAGGCGAACGCAAAGGCTCGGAATTCGATACCCCGAGCCTGCGCGGCATATACAAGACAGCTCCATATCTCCACGATGGCTCTGCTGGAACGCTAAGGGATGTGCTGACAAGGAATAATCCTGCAAATGAACACGGAACCACTTCGCATCTGTCAGGGCAAGAGGTGGACGATCTGATTGCGTTCATGCGTTCGCTGAGTGGCGAGGATTCAGTATTTGTCATCAACCCTGGGTTGAACGATGCCTGGATGGAAGTGGGCAAGCCGGGACAGGGATTCTTCATGACGGTATTACAGGATGCCGGCATTGTATTTCTGGCTTGGTTCACCTTTGATACAGAACGATCCGAACCGGGCGATGCCATCCTGGGCAGTGGGGGTCACAGGTGGCTTACCGCGCAGGGACCTTTTGAACGAAGCAAGGCAGAACTCGAAGTGTATCTGTCCATGGGAGGGGTTTTCGATTCGAATGCCCCGGAAGTGAACACCGAACGCTACGGAAGCATCCGGCTGGAATTCACTGGCTGCAATGCGGGAACCGTCATTTATAACATTCCGGGGCTGGAACTCGAAGGGGTCATTCCCATTGAACGCATCGTGACCGACAACGTGGAGATTTGTGAGCAATTCGTCCGGTCAAATAATGGCATTAAGCAAAAAGTTGAATAAATCTATAAAGATAGTCTAGTCTGCAAGAAGATAATTTTAGAATCACAATCGTGTTCGGGGGGATTCCCATGTCATATCCAAGAGCCATTATTGGCGGAGTCTTTTTAGGTTTCTGTTTTGCAAATACCACGAGTGCCGCAACGGTTACCGGTACAGTCACCGGGCCTGACGGCCCCGTGAGCGGGGCTAAGATTATTGCCAATGAGTGCCGGGGGGAACCTAGAGAACATACAGCCGATGTAAATGGCAACTTCAGCATTGACTACCCCGACGGGACACTGGATTGCATCAAGCCGGAAGCGCCGGAGCCCAATAGTGGATTATTCGGGGAGCAACTCGACTGGGTGGATGTTTCATACGACCGGGAAATCCACTTGTTCCTTAAGAATAAGGTAGAAATCGATGGAACTATCGAATTTCCGAATGGCTTTGACGGCGATTCCCAGCTTCACGTCGGCAGAATAGACTCACCGAATGTTGGATTGGGTGTTGAATGGAACCGAAACGGGTCTGATGAATTTTCGGTAGTCGGCACCGCAGGGGCCTACTTTTTTCATGTTTGGGCCGGCTGCCGGGAAAGTGAATTCCTGCAACGATGGATCTGCGACTTTGCGGACTATTTCAGCTCGGCAACGGTAGATACCAGCGACGGGGAAAACGCTGAGGTCGTTGTTCCTGCCCCAGTTCCGGGGGAGCCGATTGTTCCGCCCGATCCTCCACGTGCCTCCTTGATTACGGTGGGTGTCCCGGACGATGGCGGAATCGCTCAGGTTAGTGGCGCCCCGGGGGCTGCCACCGGGGTCTCCTGGATACGGATTCTGAATCTGAATACCGGTCACTACGTGGATGGGGCCTCTGGCAGTGATGGCAGCTTCGACATCGATTTCCTGGCCCCTCCCGGAAGTTGGCTTGAGGTCAGACAAGATCCAACGGCTCATACTCAGGGTGCAGAGGAGGGGGCTGGAACCATTGTACGGGTTCCGTACGGTGACCCATCCAACAGCTTCGCCACAATGGGAGGGGCTTGCGAATGGTGTGGTACTCCTCCACAAGACTCCAACCCAGTTCGTAGCGTGGGTGCACCGGACTATGGGCAGGTCTGGGTATCGGGCGATCTTGAGGACCGGCAATGGCAAGCGGGGGAGTCTATTCCGCTAAACGGCAAGATAAAGGTGTTCACTCGAAATGCCGAGCAGATCGATTCGAATTCCCTGAAGATGTATGGGCGCGTGGTGCTTGAACGAGTATTTGATTCAAGTGGCAGGCAGGAATTCACTAACCCGGTATTTGTCTCCCAGAATCTCACCCCGACAGGCCTTCCTATCGAAAGGGCAGGCAAAAACGGCTTTCGAGGGTCCACCGCCGGGCTGTTCATTGCCGAGGAAATCAGTTTCGGCGACTGGGTCGAACTGGACGGTCGTGGGTTTTCATCTACCTGGTCCGCCACGGCTGTCATTCCACCCGACATGCCCGATGGCGTGTACTCCCTGGTGATCGAGATTTTCGAGGAACAGAACCGGACGGTCCTGGACACACTTCATTTCGAAGACACTTTCCGGCAAATATTCGATACGCCTTTCACGCGCAGCCACGCAACGACCATCAAAATCGGTTCGCCAAATTCCGCGAAACTCAGCTGGGTCCTGGGCTTGAATACATTAAGCAACGGCGCCCGTGGCACCGTTGCAATAGAAGACAGGGACCGGTTAGGCATCGCCGGTCGCGTTACCACTAATTCCAAGCCTTTCATTGTTCCGATGATGGATGCACGTAACAGTGTGCCATTCAGCTATCGACTGGAGCCCTTCGCGCCTTTGCTGGGTGCATCCAATCGCGGGTGGATGCCGCCGCCGCCGATTGAATTCGATTTTCCTTCGGGCGCCTTGGCCGTATCGATCGAGCATCCTGATGGTTCCGTCACCGACATTGGTGCAGCGCCATTCGCTCAATCCTACGTGCAATCTGCCCAGAGCCTCTCGGGTGGCAGTTTATCGGGTGTCAGCAATGATCCACACCAGTATTTCGGGCTGACCACGTTGAATTCAAAGTTTGATGTGGTCTTCGATCAGTACGGCCTGCATCGGGTAAATATGACAGGCCACTTGAATGATGTGCTCGGAAACCGATACGAGGGCGGCGGCACATACGAGGTTTACGTAGCGCGCCATCTAGACCTGGAAACCGGCGTATTTGCCAATACACCGTTCGAAGTCGGCGATTCGGTCTCCCCCACCGTTATCATCCAACCGGGAGTTCCTGCAGAAGTTGAAATCACGGTCAGCCACTATCCCGAGTCAGACCCGGACCAGCTTGTCACGTACACCGTTCAGGGAACGGCGAACCGTTTCGGCTATTTCCATCCGACTTCGGGTGACAGCTTTTCATTTACCCGACCAGGTGAATACCGCTTTGACGTGGTCGCCAGCTACCGGGACGACGACGGCGTGCTTTGGATGGGCGCTGAAAGCTGGGCCAGCGTGGTGGAAACGCCCGATGACACGCTTGTGGCCCATGGCCTGAGGGTCAGGAAAAGAAATGGCGGTCGCGAGCAGTGGATAATCAATGACTCGGAGTCGATAAGTGGGGGACACCTGCCATTCCCCTATCACAGTGGCGATGTTGCCTGGTCACTCGAAACGGATTTCGATCCCGACTTCGTCGCCATGTTCCCCGGCCTTTCAGTGCAGGATACGCAGGGTGATTTTATTGACCTTTTGAAGCCACGGCAGCAGGCGCGTTTTGACTGGCACCATCAGCAATGGGACGAAAATGCCGCCTCCGGCGAAATCCTGCTTTTTTCGTCCACACCCAATTATTTGCCGGCCGTGTTCAAGCCCAACGCATCAAGTACGCACTGGGGTTATTTTTACTCGGGAGCGGCGCGGCCGGGTGTGCGAATTCGGGACATGGTTTCGGAGGATGAAAACCAGGAGAGCTACTGGCGGTTCGACGATACCTACAATTACCAACCCGGCAATGGCTCCAACGGGGACCTGCCCAACGATTTCAAGTTCCAATTTGGTGGGACAGTTTATCGTGCCCCGGACCAGGACTTTTATCATTATGGTGCCTATGGCTCGCTCTGGGTCATGGTGCCACACAACGATCCCATGGGCATTCGTGTCATGCCGCCCTTCCAGGGGAACGGCGGCGGGCCCAGCGGTGGCCCCATCATGACGTTGAAAGGAAGGGACATAGACCTGTTCTTCCACCCGACTGGCCTGCGTCCGGGCAGCATTCTCGAGGTGGGTGACAAGGCATCGATAGCCGGCCAATTCGGCCCAACCCTGGGCTCTCACCTGGAAGTAGTCATTACGAAGCCTGGAGGCGAGACGACCAGAATAGAAGGGCAGGCCAACAAGATTGGATATTTTTACGACCCTGATCAGGACTTCGTGGTTGATTCGCCGGGTGTGTACAAGGTGAAAGTCTCCGCCGTATATTCCGGCCGGACCTCAGCCGGACAAGTCCAGCAACCATACCCATCAGGCAATGTTCTGGGCTCAAGATCGGGGGAGTTCTTCTTTTACGTGGTCGAGCCCCACTCCGAACCACTGAGCACCGATATTGCGAGGAGTAGTTTCGTACAGCCTGGCAGGGAGTCGGTACCCATCGATTTGTTTCAGACTGACGAAATTCACGATGCGCAGTTGTACTACACGACGGTCATGCCGGGATTCATCCTCGAAGAAGGCATCAGCGACAATCTGAGTTACGTGTATGACGCTCGCAATCTGAGCAAGTCGTTCCCCAATATCGACCTGGAGGATGGCGACGCTCGCTATGGCGTCGATACCATTACGATGAGTTTACTGGTGGCTGGTGAAGACAGCGAAGGAAAAGCGGTTTATCGGGCGAGGCAAGTGCTGTTGCAGGGTGAAGAGCTGCTGGCACCACCCCAGCCGGCAGCCGAAGTCGAGCCCTTTGCAATCAATGCAGGTCATTCTGGAGCTTGGTTCAATCCAGCTACATCGGGGCAGGGCCAGTTGATCGATATCGAACCCGAGAGTCAGTTCATGTTCCTGGCCTGGTTTACCTACACTGACGCTAATTCTGGAAATCCCAACGAGCGGCACTGGTTAACGGCTCAGGGTACCTACAGCGGTGCAACCGCTGTGCTGCCAGTCTATGAGACGTTGGGTGGCAAATTTGATGATCCGCAGGCGGTCAGTTCATCAGCCATTGGAACGCTTGAGCTAAGTTTTGACGATTGTGCCAACGGGCTGGCCAGCTACACCATTGACACCTGGGAAGTTGATGGGTCATTCCCTCTGTCCCGTGCCATACCCGGTTCGGAAAACGTATGTTCCGGTCTTGCGGTAGCCGACCATTCTGGCCTGGTTGAACACGATGGCTGGGATGGCGCCTGGTATGACCCCGAGACGGCGGGACAGGGATTTCTCATCGATGTACACCCTAATGCGGATGCGGATGATTTCATATTCGTTGCTTGGTTCACCTATGGCGACACCAACGCATCAGGGCAGCGTTGGTTAACCGCACAAGGCCCGCTGGATGGGACTCAAGCAGACATTGCAGTGTATGAAACGACGGGTGGAAGTTTCGATGATCCAGCTACGGTGAGTTCAGAGCAGATCGGCATGATGAGCATCCAGTTCAACAATTGCAACAGCGCCAGCCTGACCTATGAACTGACCAATGAATCTCTTTCAGGAAGTATCG
>JAPHSB010000398.1 GCA_026193295.1 Lysobacterales bacterium | reverse complement strand
CGACCGCGTCGAAGGCCTGGTGGTCGGTGCCCCAGTCGTTGCGCGGCACGATCGCCGTGACGCCCAGTTCCTCGAAGGGTCGCATCAGTTCGGCGAAGATCGGTCGCACCATGTCGTTGGCCTGGGTCAGTATGCCGCGCGTGCGCCCACTGCCGGTGTCGATGTTGAAGTACACCGAAAACGTCTCGTGCTCCGGCTTCAGGGTCATGCTGACCGGGTCGCCGAAGTGCTCGCGCACGTAGGCGCGCGAACCCAGGTGGCCGATTTCCTCGCCGTCCCACAGGCCCAGGCGCACGGTCCGGTCCAGGTCGAGATCAAGGGTTCGCAGGATGCGCATGGCTTCCATCACGACCGCAACACCCGCTGCGTTGTCGGTTGCGCCGGTGCCGGCGTGCCAGGAATCGAGGTGCGCCCCCATCATCACCACCTCGCGGCGTTTGACCTTGCCCGGCAGTTCCGCGATCACGTTCGCGCCCTCGGCGTTCTCTTCCGGAAACGAGGCCTCGACGTTGACGCTCAGGGTGACCGGCACGTCGCGCTCGAGTAGGCGCAGCAGCCGGTTGTAGTGCTCCGGCATCAGCTGCACGGCCGGGGGCGGGATGCTGGTCGAAGCCATGTGCGAGCCGAAGCTCTCGGCGAATATGACGCCGCCATTGCCCTCGGTATTGGTCGTCATGACAGCCACGGCATGCTCGTCATTGAGAAACCGGATCAGGCGATCCATCAGCCGGTCATGGCGGCCCGAGTAGTCCGACTGGATCTCGGCCGGCACCACTTCGTACTGCAGCCAGCGCTCATCGGTATCGACCGGAAGTTTGAGCAATGGCCACTCGTATACATCGGTCAGCAATGGGTCGCGCGCCGACTTCATGTCGTCCAGATCCGCAGTGGTCCAGCGCTGGGTTTCCGGCTCCGACGGCAGATTAAAAGTCCGCCTGGGCGCGAGCAGCACGATGTGGCCGTCCAACTTGCCGGCATATTGCTGCTTGTACGTTTCGATGCGCTGGGCGAGTGCGACCAGGTCGCTCTGTTGCGGATCCTCGTCGTCGTCCCATAGCGGAGCGAAGACCACCGGCGCCGTGAGCGTGCCGTCGGTGCCGGCACTCCATGCCAGTGGTACCGCGTTCAGGCTGGTCGCCTGCGGCTCGACCATCTGCACGGCAACGCTTGACCACGCCCAGCTGCGGCCGATTGTGCCGAAGGGGTCGAGACGCGCGCTTTCGATCCCTTCGCGCCTGAGGGTGTCGACCGCCCAGTTCGCGGCGCGCCGATAGCCGGGAGACGCGGCCAGGCGCGGGCCGTTCTCGTCCGCCAGGTAATACATGTAGTCGACCACCTGCGAATGATTGAAAGCCTGGTCCTTGATTCGGTTCACCACCGCCAGGTCGGTATCGGCGACAGCTGCGGCGGAAGCCAGGCACAGTCCCGAGCACAGCAGAATTGACGGCAGGTGTTTCATGGGGTGTGACCTCAGCTGAAGGAAGTGCATGGTACGCCTGGGAGGCGGTGGTGGCCAGCCAGCAGCGACGGGGCCGGGCCGCATTGGTCCGAACAAAAGGGGTCGAACAAAGGGGTCAGGGCCCTTTCCGCTAGCCGGGAGTCGGGATGTGCCGCCGAAGGAATTCCAACTGATCGGTGGTGACTCGTTCGAAGGGCTCTCCCGTGTAGATATCGAAATGGCCCTCGGGATAACGTTTGATTTCGCCTCGCGGGGCTCGGGCGGCGTGGCTCAGGGTGGCCCCTGTCGGCGCGACGCTGTCCGCGTCGCAGACGCAGAACAAGACCGGACACTGGAGTTTGGCGGCGGAACGACCGGGCCGGTAGAAGAGCACGTGCAGGGCGATGCGGGCGGCCACTTCGTTACGGAATTCGAAGCCGTCCGGTACCAGGCCCAGGTAGCCAGGCACCACATCCGGCGCGGTCATCATGGCGGTCGAGCCGGGCTCACCGGCACTGGGCACCAGCACGGGCGCACGGCCAAACAGGCTGCCGACGGCGTCGCGCAGGGCCAGCCAACTGACCCGCAGCAAGACGCGGAACTCCATCACCCGCACCGAGGCGGGGCCGTCGGTGAACGGACACTGGGAAATCACGGCCGCCACGCTGCCGTCCCGCGCGCCGGCCACCAGTGCATGGCCGCCGGCAAAGGAGGTGCCCCACAGCACCACGCGCTCCTGGTCCAGCTCGTCACGGCCGCGGGCACAGGCGATGGCGGAAGCCCAGTCCTGCAGCTGAGAATCGATGTCCAGCAGTTGTCGTGGTTCGCCGTCGCTGGCGCCGAAATGGCGGTAGTCGAACACCAGGCAGGCGTAGCCGGCCTGCGCGAAACGCTCGGCGTAGGCGTCGAGGCCCATTTCCTTGACGGCGCCGAAGCCATGGGCCATCACGATAACCGGGTGCGGCCCCGCGGCTACGGGCAGATACAGCCAGCCACGGCAATGCTGGCCGGCGGACTCAAAGGAGATCTCGCTGCGTGAAAAACTCATGGCCTTATCTTACGCCCTGTTTGGCCCGGGCGGCGCGGTTCAGGCAGCCAGCCGCCCCGCCAGTTGTCGCAGCAGCGCGGCGCCGTCGCCTTGCCACGCCGAGCCGTGCATGCAGGCCAGGATACGCGGCGACGTGGCCGCGAGCTTTTCCGTCAGCTCATGCACCTGCCGGGTTTGCGAGAAATAGTCCAGGCCACCGCGCATCGTTTCGCTGGACTCGAGGATGTCGTTCGAGGTCAGCGGCTCGTGTTCATGGCCGCCCTGGGTAAAGAGGTCGCCGCAGAACAGGGTTTTTGTCGTGGTTTCGAACAGGTGACCGCATTCCCAGGCGTGTGGCAGGTGGGGGGTGTCGATCCAGCGTACCACGTGTGTACCCAACGAGAGTTCCTCGCCATCGGCCAAGGCGTGGGCAGGTCGCAGGGCCACGTCGTCCACGCTGACCATCTTGGCGATGCGGCTGCACAGCGGCTCGGCCTGTGGAGCCAAACGCAGGAATTCGTTCAGCGAGCCGCATTCGTCGGCCTCGTAGTGGGAAAAGCTGATGTAGCGCAGGGACTCGGGTGCTATCACTGACGCGATGGCTTCCCGAACGGCCGGAAACATCTTCAACAATCCCGTGTGATGGAGCAATGGCTCGTCATCCACGATCAGGTACTGGTTGAAGGTGAATCCGCCGGGAATTGCTGCCGGCGGCACCGGCGTGCTGATGCGATAGATACCGCTGGCGATTTCGTCGATCGTGGTACCGTTTTGTTGCTTGCTGTTCATGGTTTGGACCCTCCTGGGCCGCTGGCGAGCTGGTGACTTACCCGCTCCGGAAATGTGTGAGTGTCAGAATTGTCGCGCCCAATTGGGACGCGGCCTCTTGCTCGGACAGGCGCCCGGACAGGCGCAAGGCCCGGTAGGTCAGAAAATCGAGCAGCCCCCTGACCAGGGCGGCCCTGGCCGAGTCTGCCGGCGCGATGATGGCGGCCACGGCGTCCGCCAGGCCTTCGTACGCGGCCATTTCACTGTCCAGGGTCGGGGAATTGCCGCGCTGCTGCGCGCCAAGCCAGGCGTATCCAAACATGGCCTCGTGGACTCGGCAGAGTTCTGACACGCTCGCCTCGGTGCGCTGCCGGGCATCGGCGATGGCGGCGAGTTGCTTCAGGTCCGGCAGGGTGAGGGTTTCGGCGAAGGTCCGGGTGCAGTTCTGAAACAGCGTTTCCTTGGTCGGAAAGTGCTTGCGCACCGTGGCCACGGAACAGCCGGCCTGCCGCGCCAGCGGCTCGAACTCGGTGATGCCTTCGGCGTGCAGTTTCAGGGCGGCCTGCAGGATGTCCTGGCGGGTTTGCTCAGCTGCCTTGCGGCGTCTGCTGGAATTGTATTGCCTGACCATGCCAAACAGCATAGCATATTCGGTAATACAATAATATATTAAATAACGTATAGGTATATTTAATCAAGCAGCTACTTTTTCTGCCCACGAGAATTGCCGGAGCGAAACCCGATTCGCAGATGCGTATCGTCGCAGTAGGGTTTGTTGGCGGACCCGCCACAACGGCACAGTTTGGCGTACTGCGTGCGATTGATGGTGCGGCCGGTGCCGCTGCAGATTTCTACCGGGCCGCGCACCTTGAGCGGGCCGTCCTTGAGCGGAACGACACGCAGTTCGCCGCCGCGTTCGGGCAAGGGTTCGGAGGGCATGGTGGCGGGTTCACCGGTGGCGTCGAAGCCGGCCTCAATGTGCGAGTTGTCACAGAACGGCTTGTTCTTTGATTTGCCACAGCGACACAGCGTCGCGCGGAAAAGGGCAGGCTGTTCGTCGATGTTGAGCGTTGCGTGAAAGGCATAGGGCCCGTTTTGCCGCAGGTTGATCGTGTTGACCTGCGGTGCCGCCTCCTCCGGACCGCCGTCCAGCCGCCGGTAGGTAATGGCGCCCGAGGGGCAGGACTGCGCGACGTGGACCAGGTGCTCGACCGAGTCGGTTTCCGGGTGCAGCCAGGGGCCCTTGACGTTGGCGAGGAACACCGTCGGCGCGTTAAGCACGCAGCGCCGGGAATGGATGCAGCGCGCCACGTCGAAGCGGATCTCGATGTCGTCGCTGGCTGCGATGTTATCGGCGTCCCCGGCCGAGGGAATGTCGTCTGGCGCCGCTTTCTCTGGCCGGGCCTCTTCGCTGGGAGGCTTGGTATCGGTGACCAGGGTGAAGTGCTCTTCGAAGGTGCTGTGCATTTCGGACAGCTGCCTGGCCAGCTCGGCCAGGCCGTCGGCCACGCCGGGAAGCTCCCGTTGCCGATCGACGATGCGACAGGCGGCGGCCAGTTCGGCTGCGCGTTCCGCCAGGATTTGGGCGGCATTGGCCTGGACCAACTGGCCGAAGGATTTGGGCAGGGCGAAACTCAGGCCGGCATTGACACCCGGCTTGTCCGCGCAAACCGGCATGCGGGCGGCAGCCTCACCGATCACGGTGGCGTAGCGCATCAGCTGGCAGGAAACGTCCGACAGGCCCTGCCGCAGACCGCTTGGCAGTGGTACCGGAGCACACACCTGGGCCAGGGTTTGCAGCATCAGTCCATAAACGGCGTTGCCGAGATCCACGACGCGCCGGGCCAGCGGCTCGGTCACCCGTGTTGCGTGCTCCTCGTCCGCGAATTCGGTCAGGACCGGGTTCTTGGCAGCCGGGTAGGCCGGCTCGAAGTCCGGCCGCGCCTGTTTAAGCGCGTGAAATTCCTTGCGGATCGCCTCGAACCGCGCGTAATGCGAGTCTTCCCGGTGTGCCGGCGCGCCTTCACCCTGGCTGACGATCTCTTCGATCGCTTTCATCGCGGTGTCGACGCCGCTGACCTCGAACAGCCCCGGCAGCGGAAATTCGGCCGAGCTGAGTTGCGCTTCGCCATGGCCGATGAACAGGTTCTCCTCACCGAGTTGTCCGGCCAGGCGGCGGATCGCCTGGGCGATGCCGTGATACAGGTGGCCTTGTGAACCGTAGTCCCGCGCGGTGGGTGTGAGCAGATCGGTACAGACCACCCGCTGGTAGTGCGATTCATGGGTAAAGCCCGCTCCGTCCTTCACGTCGATGCCTTCCGGCCGCTCGATGAACACGAAGTGCTGGATGGTCGCCTCGTTGAAAGGCGCCAGGTGAAAGTCGAGGTCCGCAGGGAAGTAGCCCTGTTTTACCGGGAAGTCCGGGCGCGATAGGTGCGGTGTCGCGCCAAATGCCGCCATCAGGTTGTTGACCAGGGCCAGGTGCAGCATCTCTTCCATCGCCACGCTGCGGATCGAAGCCCGCCAGCGGTCGATGGCCTCTTTTTCCTCAGCCGTGATGCCTTCGCTCGTGTCCTTTTTCAGGCTCCATTGGGCGTACAGGTAGGTGCACATCACCACGTGCTCGAATTGAGCCGCTTCGGTGAGCAGGTAGAGCAACTCTTCCCGGTCATTAACGGCGATGTTGATTTCTGCGTTCATGCTGGGGTCCAAGGTCTCCTGAAAGTCGGGAGGCCGCGCTCCACGGCCTCCCCTATGAATATAGCAGACGATCCGTAGCGGTCAGTTTCCGGCCGCCGCGACCATGGCGGCACTGGCCTGCTCGGTGGTCCACACGGTGCTGGCCAGGAAACGGAAGTTGGTGACAGCGGCGGCATAGCCATCGATGTCCGGGGTCTGCGCCGCTGCGGTCGCGTCTTTCACCACGGCAACTTCGAAGCCCTGTTCGATCAGTTCCCGCATGTGCGCTTCAACGCACAGGTTGGCGGACATGCCGCCGAGGATGATCTTGTCGATGCCGCGTTTGCGCAGCTGCAGCGCCAGATCATTGGACTCAGGACCATACACCTTGTGCGGGCTGGCCACGATGGTCTTCCCGTCATTGATCAGCGGCTTGTAAACTGCCAGCCAGTCGGCGCCCGAGCCTTCGAGTCCCTCGACGGAAAGCGCACCGCTGCGGTCGAACATGTTGATCGAGTGCATCATGGTCTCGACCGCGCCGCCAAACTGCCAGCCGTGGTCGGTCGGGTAGTAGTAATGGGGTGAGATGAATACGTCGATGCCGCTGGCCTTGGCGGTCTTCATCAGGGTTGCGATGTTGGCAACCGTGCCGTTGGCCTTGACGCTGGCCCCCACCAGGCCCCAGGTGGCGCCTTCAGGGCTCAGGAAGTCGTTCTGCGGGTCGGTAATGACCACGGCGGTGCGTGCGCTGTCAATGGTCAGGCCCGGGTCCGGAAGCTGGGCCATGGCCAGCGTCGGAAACAGGCTCACGCCCAGGATCAGTTGAATGCCCGTTTTGATGAATCTCTCCATGGTAGTCTCCTCGTTAGTGCGTCATTGGCCCTGGGGGCCGGGTAGACGGTTATGCGTCCGACGCCTATGCTGAAGCAGACAGTTATGCAAATTGGTACGAAGCTTGTGCGAATTTGTCCACACTTTTGCCGCCGGACGTGCAAGGCGGCTGACTGCAGGGATTATGCTCGACACGCGACGAACGGAAAATTCATCGATTTTGGATCGTTACCTGGCGAACCTCAGCGTGGAGGTGGAGCCTTTTGCCCTGTGCATGCTGCAATCCGGTTGGCGTCTGACGCTGCCGGGACCCCCGTGCGCCATGCTGCATTTCGTTGTCCAGGGCGACGGCTGGCTGAGCTGTCCCGACGGCACCCATACTCCGTTAGGGCCGAACTGGCTTATCGTCATTCCGGCGGGGACTGTACATTCCCTGGAAACCCCGGAGGATTTCGAGCACGAACTGAGGATTGACTGCACGCCGACGGGCCCGCCCGTGCACTATATCGTCGCAGGTGACTCACCCGCGGAAATGGTCGTGGGCTGCGGTACGTTGAATGTCCGCTATGGAGATTCCATCGGCCTGTTCGACCATCTATCGGAGGTGCTGGTCGTCGACCTGTCCACGGTCCCGGAGGTCCCCGGGCTGTTTCAGTCGCTGATCCAGGAGCAGAGGAACGGCGCCCCGGGCACGCCGGTCCTGCAGGGCGCGATCATGACCCAGTTGCTGGTACACATGCTGCGGGCCCTGTCGGCACAATCCGACTCCAGCCTGGCCTGGTTGAATGCGTTGGACGATCCGCGCCTGGCCAGGGCCATCGACAGGATTCTCGAGGATCCGTCCGCCCCGCACACCGTTGAATCATTGGCCGAATCCGTCAACATGAGCCGCTCAGCGTTTGCCAAGCACTTTCAGGATGCTTTTTGCAAGCCCCCGATGAAGCTGGTCAACCAGGTACGCCTGGAGAGGGCGGCCAAAATGCTGCAGAGCAGCGCCTTGCCGGTGGAGCACATTGCCCAGCGTTGCGGGTTTGCCAGCCGCAGCCATTTTTCCAAAGCGTTCAAGACACACACCGGGTTGTCTCCGGTGGAGTTTCGCAGCCACTAGAGTCTCGCGCGTTACTTGCGATTCTTTTGAGTCGCGTCAGTTCGCTCCGTCACTGGATTTCTTATCATTCATTCCACGGCCGATTGCCAAGCAGCATGACGGAGAATGATGACCATGTGGGCACATCCGATAAGCGACTCTCTTTTAGGCCTTTTCCTCGCGCTTTGGCTGACGGCCGGAGTGCTTCAGCCCGTTTCGGCAGACGATCTGGCGCGCGGCGCCGAGATCTTTGAAGCGAATTGCACGACCTGTCACGGGCCGGCGGGCAGCCCCGACGCCGATTCCCCGTTGGTACAAAGCCTGGGCGTGATGCCAGCCAATTTCTCCGACGCGCTGTTCAACAGCCGAGAGCCGGCCTCGACCTGGAAGATGGTGGTTACTTATGGCGGTGCGGAAATGGGTTTCTCGGAAATGATGCCTGCCTTTGGCGGGTCGCTGTCGGAGCAGGACATCGACAACGTGCTGGCTTATATCAAGACCCTCGGTGGTGAGCACGACTACCCGGACGGTGAGCTCAACCTGTTCTTGCCCGTTCGCACCAAGAAAGCGTTCCCGGAAGACGAGTGGGTATGGAAGCAGCGTTACACGGGTCAGGACGGGGACAACGCCTGGAAGAACACGCTGGAGTATGAGTTTCGCATGGGCCAGCGCGGCCAGGGCATCATGGAGGTAACGCATGAGGTCGAAGGCAGCAGCTCCGAATTCGGCCATCTCGAGCCGGGTTTCAAGTACGTGCTGAAGCACGACAGGCGCGCCGGCTTCATTCTGACCGGGGCCGCCCAGGTCGCTGTGCCGCTGAACCATGACGCCAACTGGGAGTTTCTGCCCTACCTCGCATTTGGCAAGATCCTCGCCCCGAAATGGACCTTGCAGGGCAGCGGCCGCCTGAAGCTCGACCTGGAAGACTCGGATGGAAGTAGCGCCGAATTCGCCGGCATCGTGCACTGGGTCCACACCGACAAGGGACGCGCGGTGTTTCCAGCCCTTGAACTGGTGGCGGAAGTGCCCTTCGAGCGCGGTACCGGCCCCGGCCGGAAGGACGCCGTGCAAGTCTCGGCCTTGCCGCAGCTGCGGATCGGCCTGAACAAGCGTGGCAACATCGCGCTCAACGCCGGTGTCGAGCTACCGCTGAACGATCGTGACCGGTACGACTGGCGCGCTTATGTTTACTTTATCTGGGATTTCGCAGACGGGGGCCTGCTCGACGGCTGGTAAGTCGACCCTTTCATGGGAGCGGCTCCTTCGCGAACTGCAAACCGGGGCTTTTTGTAGTTCAGGTAGCATAGACGGATGTCCAACCTACAACCCAGCACCCTGCGCATCGGCCGCCGCTACCGCCCCAACCGGCTGGCGCCCGCCTATGACGCCCTGGTCATCGGCTCCGGCATCGGTGGCCTGACCACGGCGGCACTGCTCAGCGAGCTCGGCTGGAAGGTCTGTGTGCTGGAGCAGCACTACACGGCCGGGGGCTACACCCACTCCTACGCGCGGGCCGGCTACGAGTGGGACGTCGGCGTGCACTACATTGGCGATGTCGGACGCAAGACCCGCACCCGCCGCCTGTTCGACTTCCTGTCGGGCGGCCGGCTCGAATGGGCGCCGATGGACGCGGAATACGATCGCTTCTACATCGGCGACAAGGTGTTTTGCGCCCGTGCCGGGAAAAAGGAGTTCCGCGATAACCTGGTGGCCCAGTTCCCGGCGGAAGAAGCCGCGATCGACCGCTACATGCAACTGCTGGCCGAGGCGAGCGGTACGGCGTCGATGCTCGGCCTGGAGCGGCTGCTGAAGCCCTGGCAGCGCGCACTGGCGACGCCGTACCGCAAGTGGAAGACACCTGCATTCATCTACCAGAACACCTACGAGGTGCTGCGCAGCCTGACCGCCGATCCTGACCTGATCGCGACGATTTGCGGGCAGTGGGGCGACATGGGTTTGCCGCCGAAGCAGTCGGCCTTCCTGGTGCACGCGATGATCGCGCGGCACTATCTGCACGGCGGCTTCTACCCGGTCGGCGGGTCCTGGCGCATAGCCGACACCATCATCCCGAAGATCCAGCAGGCCGGCGGCGAGGTGTTCACCTATGCCCGGGTCAAGCGGATCGAGGTCGAGAATGGCGCGGTGCACGGCGTCGAGATGGAGGGCGGGCATCGTATCGAGTGTCCCTGCGTGGTGTCGTCGGCGGGTATCGACAACACCTTCAACGTCCTGTTGCCGCGCAATGCCGTCGCAAAGTCCGGCTACAACGGCGCGTTGAAGCACGTGCGACCGAGCATCGGCCATCTCGGCGTCTACATCGGCTTACAGGCCACGGCCGAAGAGCTGGGACTGCCCAGGACCAACTTCTGGATTTACCCGGGGAATGACTACGACGCCGCGGTCGAGGCATTCCTGCAGAATCCGGAAGCCCCCTTTCCGGTCGTCTACGTTTCCTTCCCCTCGGCCAAGGACCCCGATTACCTGAACCGGCACCCCGGCACGGCCACCATCGAGATCGTGGCGCCCGCCCCCTACGAGTGGTTCGAACAATGGCAGGGCACGACCTGGGGCAAACGCGGCGAAGACTACGAGCAATTCAAGGCGCAGCTCGGCGAACGGTTGATGCGGCACCTCTATGACAAGCTACCGCAACTCGAAGGCAGGGTGGACTACTACGAGGTGTCGACGCCGCTGTCGACCGAGTGGTTCAGCGGCTACCGGCGCGGCGAGTTATACGGCCTGGACCACACCCCGGAGCGGCTGCAGCAGGATTGGCTGGGGCCGCGGACGCGGATTCGGGGCTTGTGGCTCACCGGCCAGGACACCCTGACCTGCGGCGTCACCGGGGCGATGATGGCCGGTCTGCTGACGGCCACCGCGATGGCCGGCGCGCGGCGCATGTCGCCGCTGATGAAGCAGATTTTCGGCTAGGGGG
>JAPHSB010000052.1 GCA_026193295.1 Lysobacterales bacterium | reverse complement strand
CCAGCGCTCGACGTTGCCGTCCTGGTCGGTGTCCTCGCCGAAGAGCGCCTGGAAAGACTCCACTCCGGGAACCAGTCCTTGCCGTTTCACCTGGGTGGTCAGTTCGGCGGCGTTTGGGCCATAGCGGCAGAGCCGGGTCAAGCTTTGATCGCCGGTGAGATCGAACACCGTCTCGCGCAGGTAGAAGCGCGGTTGTCCCGCGCCGTCCACATCCGGGTTGCGGCTGTCGAAGCAATTGAGGTCGGACCAGCCGCGAACGACCAGGCGGTCGCCGGACGCCGTAACGCCGTCCAGGGTCCGTTGGTTCAATGCCTCCTCCGCATATGCCGCATTCCAGGGTTCCGGCCGAAACCCGGCCTGGCGGATCGTCTGCGACAGGATTCCTATGGCGAAGCGTGCATGATCCTGGATTTGCGCCTGGTTGCGCTGCAAGCTGCCCGCCGCCGAAGCGGCGGCGACGACCTGCACCAGCCCCAGGATCAAGAGGGCGGCCAGGGTCGTGGCAAGCAGGAGTTCGACCAAGGTGAAGCCGGAGCGGCTCCTGGGAACCCTACCGCAGGGGAGACCATCCATCGTCATGGAAGGCGCAGAACCTGCCGGCTTGGCGGGCTGTCCGGGTCATCGTGGTTAGCCTGCGGCTGCCAGAAGACCTTGATCACATCACCGCCCTCTCCATCGCAGGCCGGATCGTCTGTATTGCCGTCATCGGCAGTGCGGTCGCGGCAGACCAGGCCGGACCCACCGGGGAGCTCCGCGGCCAGCCGACCTCGCCATGTCTCGAGCTGCCACACCGCCATTTCCTCGGTGGAGCAGGCGTTGCCCAGGTCGCAGGCCATGACTCCGGACGCCGGCGAGAATGCGTAATGCCCGGCCGCGTCCGACGTCATCAGGATCATCTCGGCCAACGAAGACAGCTGCACAGCTGCCGTCGTTTCGAAGCGTGCTTCCGTCGTACCCTGGACCGCCAGCAGCATCATCAGTGACAGGCTGCCCAGGCCCATGGAGTAGATCGCCGTCGCGACGCTCAGTTCTACCAGTGAAAAGCCGCCCTCGCGGCGAAATCGCGAAACCTGCATGGCAACCCCCTTGTGACGAGTGGTGTGGAGTTCATACAGCGGATTGTCAGACGGCCCTGTCAGTGCCGGTATCGGTTAACGATTGGAATTTCTGTCGGTAATTGGCTCGAATGCGGAAGGAAATCAACGCGCTATTGTACGGGCAGGGGCTTTTGAATATACTGGCCGCCCTTCCAAGTGCCGGCATAGCTCAGCTGGTAGAGCAACGCATTCGTAATGCGTAGGTCGGGTGTTCGAGTCACCCTGCCGGCACCAATCTTTTGTTCGGCCCCAAAAAAAAGCCCCAAGCCGAAGCCTGGGGCAGCAGTCCCCCCTTGAACTCAGATTTGAAAAATAAGAGCGAGGTTTTGCAGGTGGCGATAATTCGTTGCGGTGTGTCTGCGCAAGTGCAGTGAAAGCGTGCTGTGTGTTGTGTCATCCATGACAAAAACTCCGTTATTCGATCCTTGCGCACCAGCGATGCTGGAAGGAAGGGGAAGTTCGGAACCCCGGTTGGGCCGTAAGAGGAACGGGGTTCCGATTCTTCCCGCTAACTGCTACCACACAGTTAGTTCTTACACCTATAGCAATGCAAAAAACGGGCCAAAAAAAATACAAACACAATAACTAATAGAAACAATCGGGTAGGAAATCTCCGGTCGCAGATGTAAGCCGGGACCGTTCGCTTGTGTCCTAAAACGTCAGTTGAAGCGACCAGCCGTGTCAGAACCCGAGCGAGTGGCTTCTGGCCGGCGGCAGCAATCAGCGTTGTCGCAGTGTTGCACCGCCGGATTTCTGCTTGCCACTCGCTCGCGGAACAGGGTCGGACCGGTGAAAAATCTCCGCCATGGACCGGCAGGAGTCATGAGGTTCGGCAATGATTTGCCAATGCTACTGGTAGGTTTTGCCCCGATGCTTTATCCAGCCGGCAACGTGCCGGCCACCGGGGTCGTGGTGCGTCCAGTGAACCACCCCGCCTTTTGAATTCCACTCGTACTCGCCAAAAAACTGCACTGAATCCCCCGTCGCCAGGCTTTCGATTCGTGGCGCCAAATCGATGTTGTGACTGATCAACACGGTCTGTCCGGAACTGAGTTTCAGCAAAAATCTCTGGTGCCTTGATCCTTCGAGATCATCCTTGAGCGTTTTCGTTACGATGCCCTCCCCCTGGACCTGGATATTGCTTTGCCGGTTGGCGAATGCCTCCTCGAGGACGCTGTTGTCGGCGGCCGAGGGAGATGACCAGGGAAATGAGAACCACTGGTCCTGAACATAGCCATAAGCAAGGACTGCGATAAGCAAAAAAACGGCGAATCTTTTCATTCGCCGATATTGCCACAAGCTGGAAGTTCCTCCACGCGCAATCCGTGGAGGGGGTGTTCGAGTTACTCTGCCGGCGCCATTCAATTCTCCAGCTTGACAGGCATCCTCTCCAGGGCGGCCAACAGGAATCGCCAGAATTTCTGCACGGAACTGATCTGCACCTTCTCGTCCGGGGAATGCGCGCCGCGAAT
>JAPHSB010000203.1 GCA_026193295.1 Lysobacterales bacterium | reverse complement strand
TCCGATTCGAGTTTGCCGACCACTTGAAACTCCGCGTCCGGCCGGGTCTGGGGAACTTGACTGCTGGAGTCGTGCCCCGGCCCAAGGTCGTCGGGCTCACAGGCTGTCAGCAGGGTGCCCAGAAACAAGGGCCCAAGGATCAGGGCAATGCGAATCTTCATCGTTGCGTGTCTCGCCGCGGGCTTACAGTATAGAATCCTTTTGATCCTGTTCCTTGACCTACTGCAATTCTTCGGGGCTTTCCATGTTCAGCTTACGGTTACGATCCATTTGCGTGTCTTTGCTCTTGCTTTGCAGCGCGACCGCCTGGGCGGCCAAAACCGACATTGTTGTGTTAAAAAACGGTGACCGGATCACCGGCGAGGTCAAGGGTCTGAACCTCGGCAAGCTTACCCTGAGCACGGACGCCATGGGGACGGTCTATATCGACTGGGTGGACATCGAGGAATTGTTCAGCTCCACCGGGCAGGCCATCGAGCTGACCAATGGGCAGCGTTTTTACGGCCCCCTGGCCAAGGGCCAGGACGAAGAGATGATGGTCGTCAAGACCGAGCAGGGGCCGGTTGGCCTCAGTACCCAGGACATCATCACCATGTATCCGGTCGAAGCGAGCTTTTGGGACCGGCTGGACATCAGTGCGGACCTGGGATTCAGCTGGGACAAGGGCAGTAACGTCGGCAAGTACAATATTGGTGTCAGCACTGAATTGCGCAACCCCAGGTACATCAGCCGCGCCTCGTTCACCAGCGAGGTCACCACGCAACAGGGACGTGAGGACACGGCGCGCGCCTCGCTCGATGCGCTGCACCTGGTGTTCCGCCAGAACAAGCGTTATCACGCGTTGTTCGGCAACGTGGAGAACAACGACGAACTCGGGGTCGACTTGCGCGTGTTGCTTGGCGCCGGGTATGGCGCGGTACCCATTCGCTCGCAACGGTCCTGGCTCTCGGTTGGGGCCGGCCTGGCTGTGAACCGCGAATTCCCGGTGGAAGGGGATCCGGAGAGCAACCTCGAGGCCGTCGGCATGATCACCTACGATTACTTCAAGTACTCCAACCCGGAGCGCTCCTTCAAGAGCAATTTCCGGGTCTTTCCGAGTGTGACTGATTTTGGGCGCTGGCGCGCCACCTTTGACATGGATTACCGGTTCGAACTGGTCAAGGACCTGTACTGGAAACTGTACTTTTACACCAGCTACGACAGCGATCCGATATCGGCGGAAGGGGCCAGCAGCGACTATGGCGTGACCTCGTCACTGGGTTACAAGTTCTGACAGAAAATCCTCGATGGCCCGGGCCACCAGCGCGGGTTGCTCGATCGACGAGGAATGCCCGGCGCCGGGGATGATGACCAGCCGCGAGCCCTCGATGGCCTGGTGCAGGCGTTCCGCCTTAGCCGGCACCGTCGCCACGTCCTCGTCGCCCACCAGGACCAGGGTAGGGGTTTCGATCCGGCCGAGTTGATCGTACACGCCGTCGCGGTCGATGACGCCATGCGCGGCCCGGCTCGTCCCCACCTTGTCCAGGCTCATCAGGTGCTTCCGCCAATGGTTCCGGACGGTTTCCTTCGCCGGGTCCGCCAGGAAGGTCTGGCCGAACATGATATTCGTCAGTGGCTTGATCACCGGCCGGAATCCAAACCAGCGGCCGATAAATGCGAGCCGCCGGTAAGGACCCTTGTTCTGCTCCGGCTCCGGGTCGGCCGAGGTGTCCATCAGGATCAGTGACTTGAGCAGTTCGGGGTCGTTGATGGCCAGCCGCATACCGACGAACCCACCCATCGACAGGCCGGCGAAGTGGCAGGGCGCAGCGCCCAGTTCGCGGATCAGGGCAGCCGCATCGGCAGCCAGGGTGTCCATGTCGTAGCCGGACGCCGTGACCTCGCTGCGGGACTGCCCGCGGTGATCGTAGCTGATGCAGCGGTAGCGATCGCTGAGGGCTTTCACCTGTTCGCTGAACATCTCGCCACTCATCAGCAGGCCGTGAGAGAAGACGATGGTATCCGGGCCGGAGCCCGAATCTTCGTAGTGGATCCGCGCACCGTTGACGACTCGGGTTGGCATGGGTTTTCTCCTGGCTGGTGCGGAAGGCACGGCCGGCGGACCGTGGCATGATGTCAGTATAGCAATGCGCAGCGGGCTGCCGTTGCGGTTATGATGCGCCGAAGTACGGACACGGGGGACATCGAACGTGAGACTGTTGATGGTGTTCAACCCGCACGCGGCTTATCGCCGCGCAGGACGCTTGCTGCCGCAGGTGAACCGGGCGCTGCAAGCCTTTGCGCGCGTTGATGTGCTGCAGACCACCGGTCCCGGCGATGCCGTGCGGCAGGTCGAACAAGCCACGCTC
>JAPHSB010000280.1 GCA_026193295.1 Lysobacterales bacterium | reverse complement strand
TGCCGCGGCAGGGCATCGAGGTTCGATTCGCGGCCGACGACAGCCCGGATGCCATGCGCGCGCTGATCGACGACAAAACCACGGCCGTGTTCTGCGAGTCGATCGGCAACCCGGCCGGCAACATCGTTGACATCGAGGCGCTGGCCAACATGGCTCACGAGCACGGCGTGCCGCTGATCGTCGACAACACGGTCGCCACGCCAGCCCTGATCAAGCCTATCGAGTGGGGCGCGGACATCGTGGTCAATTCGCTGACCAAGTACATGAGCGGTCACGGCAACTCCCTCGGCGGCATGATCGTCGATGGCGGCGAGTTCCCCTGGGCCGACTACCCGGAAAAGTTCCACATGCTCAACGAGCCGGAAGAGTCCTACCACGGCGTGGTCTACACTCAGGCGCTGGGCGCCGCCGCCTACGTGGGCCGGGTGCGCACGGTGGCGCTGCGCAACACCGGCTCGGCGCTCAGCCCGATGAACGCCTTTCTGATCCTGCAGGGGCTGCAGACGCTGCCATTGCGCATGGAACGGCACTGCGACAACGCCCTCGTCGTGGCTCAGTATCTCAAGGACCACCCGAAGGTAGCCTGGGTAAATTTCGCCGGCTTGCCGGACTCGCCGTACTACGACCTGGCGATGAAGTACACCAACGGCCGCCCGTCCGCACTGCTGACCTTTGGCATCAAGGGCGGCTTCGAGGCCGGCGTGAAGTTTTACGACGCGCTGCAGATGTTCCTGCGGCTGGTCAATATCGGCGACGTCAAGTCGCTGGCCTCCCACCCGGCCTCGACCACCCATCGGCAGTTGTCTGAAGCCGAACTCGAATCGGCCGGCGTGACGCCCGACATGATCCGGCTGTGCATCGGCATCGAGGACATAGACGACATCATCGCCGACCTCGACCAGGCGCTAAAGTCCGCATAAGAGGCAGGTGAAACTTCTCTTTTACTTCAATGGTTTCAATTCGGCCATTCCCGAGGACTGGTCGGACAACGAAAAACTCGTGGCCGTCGAAGACTATGCGGCACGGCGAGGCTTTCGCTTCGTGCCGTACACCGTCAATTACCGTCGTGCGTGCGAGCACACCGCGGAGATCCTGCAGCGCTTGGCCGGTGAAACCGTGGACCAAGTGGTCTTCAGCGGCTCGTCGATGGGCGGATGGTTCGCCCGCGTGATGCAGTTGCTGCTGGCCCAGGCAAGCCCCGGGATGCCGGCGGCAGCGCTGGCTTTCAACCCGGCCTTCGACCTGGGCCTGCACGGGCACATGCTGCTGGGGCCACAGGTCAATTTCGTCACGCTCGAGGAATACGATTGGACCGAGCAGGATAGCGCGCGGCTGACAGAACTGGAGGATTCCGTCGACTACGATGCGCCGTTGCCTTTCTTCGTCTACGTCGACAAGGGGGATGAAGTGATCAGCTGGGCGCACAGCGCGGCCCGCCACGCCAATATCGCCCGTTTTCTTGCTTTCGAGGGCGGCAGCCACAGCTTCGAACACAGCCACGAAGCGCTGCGGGACTTCGATTCGGCCCGGAATCACTGAAATCCAGGCGCTGCCGCCGCTGCACGTCAATCGCTCATCGTGCTGGAGGCGAACCGGACATCTTGGTAGGATGGTTGCCCCCTAGTTGAAATGGCATAAGGTTATGGCGATGTTCGACAAGCACAAAGGTAGCAAGGAAAGCAGCCCCACGGCTTCTGAACCCAGGGTTTCACAGCCGCCACCGCCGAGCGTGAGCCCGGCACCCGCCGGGAGTACGGACAAGGTGGCCATGATCGGCCGCGGAATCAGCATTTCCGGAGATGTCACCGCCGACTCCAATCTGCGGGTCGAGGGCGTGATCGAGGGACGCAGTGTCCAGAGTTCGCACGACGTGGAGATTGCCGAGTCAGGGCGGGTCGTCGCCGGCATCACGGCAAAAGTCATCAAGATTGCCGGCGAGGTCACCGGTGACATAGCCGCCAGCGAAAAGGTCATGATCGCAAGGTCGGGCCGGGTACAGGGCAACGTGGTTGCGCCGCGCGTCCAACTCGAAGACGGCGCGTTGTTCCGCGGCAGCATCGACATGAACCCGGCGACAACTGCCGACGTCAAGCCGGTTGCGACCAAGCCCGCGGCGGTGGAGAGCAGCGCCAAGGCGCCGGCCGCCGCAGCGTCCCAAGGCTCCGAAACCGCCATGGGCGGACCCAGAAAGGACTCCGGGCTCTCGCTGAAGAGCGGTTGAGCGAGGCGGCGTTCCAACTCGACGCCGCGCCCGGCCCGCTGCGGGCCGGGCCGGTGGCGTCGCATATCCCGAGCAAACTGTTTTCCGCGCTGTTTCGCCAGGTCGATCGCGATCACCGCTTAACGGTGCTGGAAATCGGCACCGCGCTGCCGGAGACCGTGGACTTCTTCTCGCAGTTCAGATGCCGGCTCCACTTCTGTGATCTGTACGCGGAGACGTGCGTGCGTGAGCAGGCGGACTTGTCTGAAACCGAGTTGCGGCATGGTTTCGAGGAGCAGTTTCGCTTTCCGTCCGGAACCTCGTTCGACCTCTGCCTGTTCTGGGATTTTCTTTCCTACCTGGATGACGCGGCGCTGCGCGCCTTCAATTCCGCGCTGCGGCCGTGGCTGCATGCGAATACGCAGGCACATGGCTTTGGCGTGCATCACCTGGCCATCAGCCTGGACAACATCCAGTACGGGGTAAAGGACCAGGAAATCCTGACCGTTCGCCGGCGGCAAACGTCGCAGATGCGCGCGCACCCGCACTCACAGATCGAGATGCATGACATGCTGAACTGCTTCAAATTCGAGCGCGGCCTGCTGTTGCCGGACGGCAAACTCGAGATGCTTCTGAAGTCCAGGCTCTGATCCGCCCTGACATGAACCGGCCATCACTCGACGAGTTGCGTATCGAACGGCAACCGGACCGGCCGCCCTCCCGCCTGGGCCGCTATCTCCTGTTGCTGGTGGTCGCCGTGGCCGTGGTGGCTGGGTTCTTGTACGTTTTTCGGCCAGCGTCCGCGGTGGAGGTCCGCACCCAGGTCGTGCGCGAGATCCGGGACGGCACGGGCAGCGCCGGCGCCGGCACCGTGCTGAACGCCTCGGGTTACGTCACGGCGCGCCGCCAGGCCACTGTGTCGTCGAAGTTTACCGGCCAGGTGAAGGAGGTCCTGATCGAGGAAGGGATGCAGGTCGAGCAGGGACAGATCCTGGCGCGGCTCGACGACTCCAATCTGCTGCCGGCCCTGGCGCTGGCAGAGGCGCAGATGGAGTCGGCAAGGCGGGGCAAAGCGGAGACCGATGCCGTGCTGGTCGAGGCGCGGCTGAACTTTGAGCGCACCCAGCGCCTGGTGGACAAGCAACTGGCCAGCGAGTCGGAACTCGACCGGGCACGCGCGCTGGCCAACTCCCTGGAAGCGCAACTGGCGCGCAAGCAGGCCGATGTCGAGGTGGCCGCGCGGCAAGTCGACATCTATTCTCAGCAACTGGAAGACAGCATCATTCGCGCACCCTTCGCCGGCGTGGTGGTCGGCAAGAACGCCCAGCCCGGCGAGATGATTTCGCCGGTATCCGCCGGCGGCGGCTTCACCCGCACCGGTATCGGCACCATTGTCGACATGTCCTCGCTGGAAATCGAAATCGACGTCAACGAAGCCTACATCAACCGCGTAACGCCCGGGCAGGCCGTGGTGGCGACGCTGGATGCCTACCCGGACTGGAAAATCCCCTGCCACGTGATCGCGATCATCCCGACCGCCGACCGGCAACGGGCCACTGTCGAAGTCAGGGTCGGCTTCGACCAGCTCGATCCGCGGATTCTGCCCGACATGGGCGTGAAGGTCGCCTTCCAGGAGGCGGAACCGGAGTCGGCCGACGAATCGGCAGCGGATGGAATATCGCTGCCGACCGCCGCGATTCGGCGCGGGCAGGGGCGTGACTACGTGCTGGTGGTGCGCGACGGCAAGGTGGAGCGTCGCGCGGTGGCGCTTGGCGGCGAGCGGAATGGTGGCAGGGTAGTGACCAGCGGCCTGGCGCCCGGCGAAGCGGTGGTGGTGGAGGGTCCGCCGGACCTGGCCGACGGCGCCGCGGTAAAGGAAAAATAAGATGACTGATGCAGCGGCAAACCGCAACCTGGTAACCGTTCGCGACGTCGACAAGATCTTCAAGCGCGGCAGTGAGGAAATCCACGTGCTGGGCGGCCTCGACCTGGAAATCCCCGAAGGCGAATTCCTGGCATTGATGGGTCCCTCGGGGTCGGGCAAGTCCACGCTGCTGAACCTGATCGGCGGCCTCGACCGCCCCAGCCAGGGGGCTGTCGAGGTCGGCGGTGAACGCATCGACCAGCTTTCCGACCGCCGCCTGGCCGCCTGGCGTGCGCGGCACGTCGGGCTGGTGTTCCAGTTCTACAACCTGATGCCGATGCTGAGCGCACAGAAAAACGTCGAACTGCCGTTGCTGCTGACGCACCTGTCCCGTGCCGAGCGTAAGAAGCGCGCCCGCATCGCGCTGGACATCGTCGGCCTGGCGCATCGCACGGGCCATTACCCGCGCACCCTGTCGGGCGGCGAGCAGCAGCGGGTCGGCATCGCCAGGGCGATTGTCACCGACCCGACGCTGCTGCTGTGTGACGAGCCGACCGGCGACCTCGATCGCAAGTCCGGCGACGAGATCCTCGACCTGCTGCAGGCCCTGAACCGCGAACAGGGCAAGACCGTGGTCATGGTCACGCATGACATTCACGCCGCGGCCCGCGCCTCGCGAACGCTCTACCTGAACAAGGGGCAGCTCTCGACGGAGCCCGAGGAGTGAAATACCTCTACCTGGTCTGGAGCAACCTGATGCGCAAGAAATTGCGCACACTGCTGACCCTGCTGTCGATCCTGGTGGCTTTCCTGTTGTTCGGTTACCTGGGTGCGATACGCCAGGGTTTCAGCCAGGGCATCGACGTGGCCGGGCTGGACCGGCTGATCGTCCGCCACAAGGTATCGATCATCCAGCTGCTGCCGCAGGCCTACGAGGCGCGCATGGAGCAGATCGACGGCGTCGACGACGCGGTCTACCAGACCTGGTTCGGCGGCATCTACCAGAAGCCGACCAACTTCTTCGCCCAGATGCCGGTAGAGCCGGATCAATACCTCGACATGTACCCCGAGTTCCTGTTGCCGGCGGAGCAACGGGACGCCTGGCTCAAAACCCGCAGCGGCGCCATTGCCGGTCGATCGACGGCCGAACGGTTCGGCTGGAAGATCGGTGACCGCATTCCGATCAATGCCACCGTGTGGACGCGCAAGGGCGGCGAACTGACCTGGGAATTCGACCTGGTGGGCATTTACGACGGCGCGGAGAAGGGCACAGATACGACGCAGTTCCTGTTCCGCTACGACTTTTTCGACGAGTCCCGGC
>JAPHSB010000152.1 GCA_026193295.1 Lysobacterales bacterium | reverse complement strand
TATTGCGGATCATTCCGAACAGGGAGTGTTCGCTGGGTGTGCCGTCGACCGTCCAGTCGGCGTTGAAAATCTTGTGCCGGCAATGTTCCGAGTTCGCCTGCGCGAACATCATCAGCTCGGCGTCGGTCGGATTCCGCCCCATGGCGGAAAAAGCATCCGCCAGGTAGTCGATTTCATCGGCTGACAGGGCCAGCCCGAGATTGCTATTCGCCGCCTCGAGCGCCTCGATACCCCGTTCCTTCAGCGGCACATGCACCAACGGCCGCGGCGCGCTATGCGCGAACAAGGCCCAGGCCGAAGCCAGGTCGCCCAGCACGGACTGCGTCATGCGGTCATGAAGAACCGCCGCCACTGCTTCGCGCTGTCTGGCGGGGAGCCCGGCGATGCGATACGCAACGCCACGCTCGATCCGCAGCACACGATCCAGCCCGCAGTGCAGCGCGATGTCAGTCGCCTTGGTTGACCATGGCGACTGGGTACCCATGCGCGGCACCACCAGCAACAAACCGTCGTCATCCAGGTCCGCGACCCGCTGCCCGTGCAGCAGATCTTCCAGCGCACCCAGCGCCCGTGAATCGAACGGGGCGGAAGACTCGATGAGATAGACGAAGCGGGCGTCCAGCGATGGCTCGAATCCAGCCACGTCGCCAATGCGACGGGCCAATTTGCGCGCACGAAAATCAGAAAGGGCGGGTTCTCCCAGAAGGCAGGTGAACTCGGTCAAGGCATTGCTCCCGGCTATTGTTTTATAGCCCCTGCGAGACAGCGGCCGCGTGTGGCCTATTATCGTCGCGGTTGGCTCGCAGTGCCAGAAGCGATATGCCCGGGCGCTATTTTGCGCTGGCTGTGGACGCCATCTGGTCGAGGCGCGCGCGCAACTGCTCCGGCGGCACGTAACCGGGGATCATCGTGCCATCGGCGGTCAGCAACGACGGTGTGCCGGAAACACCCAGATCGATGCCGAGTTTGTACTGTTCCTCGATCGGATTGTCGCACTGGAGCGGGTCGGGTTCAGCGCCCAGTTTGGCCTGGGTCATCGCATCGCGCTGATCGCTGGCGCACCATACCGAAACCGCCTTGTCATAGGAGTGCGAGCCTACACCGGCACGGGGAAACGCCATGTAATGGATCGCGATGCCCTGCTGGTTGTACTCGTCGATCTGCGCATGCAGCTTGCGGCAATAGCCGCAATCGATGTCCGTAAACACCGTCAGGTCGTATTTGGGCTCCACCGGGGCGAACGTGATCTGGGTCTTGGTATCCGCCGTGGCCAGCAGTTCCCGGCGTACATCTGACTTGGCGCCCTCGGTGAGGTCTTCGCGGGTATCCATGTCGATCACCCGGCCCTGGACGAGGTATTTGCCGTCCGCGGTCGCATAGACAATGTCGCCGCCAATCTGGACCATCAACAGGCCTGCGATAGGTGTTTCTGAAATGGCGATCGACGCGGCTTGCGGAGCCAGTGAGCGAATCCGCTCCTCCACGTTGCTGTAATCGACGTCAGCAGCCTCGACCGCCAGCGAAACCGCGAGCAAAACCCCGGCCAGTCCTATGATCCCATGCCTCATGGCGAACCTCATTGCAGATTGTGTTTCTAAGTGACCACGGAATTCTGAATTCGTTCAGCCCCGCGGGTGATGCTTGCTGTGCAGTTGTTTCAGGCCCTCGCGGGCGACGTGAGTATATATCTGTGTGGTCGAAAGGTCACTATGCCCGAGCAACAGCTGGACCACGCGCAGATCCGCGCCGTGGTTGAGCAGGTGCGTTGCGAAGGAGTGCCGAAGCATGTGCGGCGAAACTTTCTGGTTGATCGCTGCCCGCCGCGCATGTTTGCGGATCGCATGCCAGAAGGCCTGCCGGGTCATGCCGTTTTTGCGCGCGGTCACGAACAGATGCGGGCAGCTTTGACCACTCATCAGCTCGGGCCGCGCCTCGCGCAGGTAACGCTGCAGCCAGGATTGGGCCTCCTCGCCCAGCGGCACCAGCCGCTCCTTGCCGCCCTTGCCGGTGATCCGCACCACGCCCTGGTTGAGATTGACGTTGGCCAGCTCGAGGCCGACCAGTTCGCTGACGCGCAGTCCGCTTGCATACATCAACTCCAGCATGGTGCGGTCGCGCAGGCCCAGCGGTGTCGATACCTGCGGCGCTTCCAGCAGACCGGTCACCTGCTGCTCGCTGAGCGCCTTAGGCAAGCCCCGGCCCAGCTTGGGGCTCTCGATCAGCGCGGTCGGGTCCGTGGAGATCCGCCCCTCCCGCAGCAGCCAGCGGTAGAACTGGCGATAGCCCGACAGGTAACGCGACAGCGAGCGCGGGCTGCGGCCAGCGCGGAGCTGGACAGCCAGGAAATGCAGCAGGTCCTCGCGACTGGCGGTCTGCAGTTCGCGGCCCTGGCTGCGCAGGTGTGCGGCCAGCTGGCCGAGATCATAGCGATAGCTCTGCAGGGTATTGCGGCTGAGGCCGCGCTCGGCCCACATCGCATCCAGAAAGGGGTCCAGTCTGCTGTCGTCCTTGACCATCACGCGTCACGAGGCCCGGCGCCGGCGCTCTTCCTCCAGGTGATTCAGCCATTGACGCGCCGCTTCACGACTCTTTTCGTAGCGCCCCGCCCGGCCCCAGTCCATGCTGGCGCTGTCGAAATCCCCAAGGTTGAACTGCGCCATGCCGCGCAGCAGGTAGGCCTCGCCCGACTGCTGTTCATTGAGCCCGCCTTTCTCCAGCGCGCGATTCAGGGTCTCGAGCACAGCCGGCCAGCGCTCCAGGTCGACCAGGATGTAGCCGCGACGCAGGTCGGTCAGACCATCGTCCGCCAGCCTGCCGGCTTCTTCGTAGGCGGCCAGTGATTTTTCCAGCTCTTCGGCCGCGTACCAGGCATCGGCAACGAGCGTCCAGTGCAACTTTCCGGGCTGTACGACGCCATTCCGGATGCCTTGCTCCAACACCTCGGCAGCCTTGTAATAAACGCTCGCATTGCTGTAGAGGCTGGACAGGTAGGTGAGGTCGGATTGCTTGTCCAGCAAACCCTTGCGATACGCCAGTGCGAGTACGGCCAATGCGCGCTCATCCTGCTTCAGGCGGTAATAGATCTGGGACAGCTGTACCCAGTAGAGCTTCTTGTCCGGCCATTTCGAGATCAGCACCTCGAGCGTCTCGGCCGCCTGGGGGTACTGCTCGAGTTCGTAGTGAGCGGCCAGTTCCAGCTGGTACCAGGGTTCCTTTGGATCCTCGTCCATGGCGATGGCGGCGTCGATTGCTTCGAGGACGGCGGGAAAATCCTCTTGCCGGGCATGGATGGATGCCTTGAGCACGTAAGCGGCTGATGTGACCTTTTCGTTTGGCACGGTGCAGAACCAGAGATCCAGCCTGTCCAATGCTTCGTCGTAACGCTCCTTCATGAAATACAGCTGCGCGATCTGGTACATGAGCGCAAAATGAGTCTGGTTCGGCAACGCATCAATTTCCACGGCCTTTTCGAAATATTGCAGTGCGGGGTCGTAGTTGCCGCGCGACCACTCGACCTGGGCCAACGCCTGGTTCAGGATAGCCTGCAGGTAACGGTCGCGCCCGGCCCGGGCAAGCAGCTTGCGCAGGCTCTCGTATGCTTCATCGTAGCGTTCCTCGCCGACGTCCTCGTAAGCTGAGTTGAGTTGTTTCCAGGTCACCTCATCGAGGGTGCCCGTACGCACATCACGCTTGATATTGCAGGCATCAGCCTGGCCGAAAGCTGGCCCGGCAGCCGCCAGGGTAAGACAGACGATCAGGATGGCTTGCAGCTGGCAGCGAACGAGATCCATCGTGTCACATCCCCGCTTCGTCGAGATTGAAATCGATGACCTGGGTGGCGCGACGTTCCACGGCTACCCCCTCGACCACACGAGGCTTGAATTTCCACTTGAGAATGGCGCGGATCGCTTCCCGATTGAAGACCCTTGGCGGCTGCGCGTCGATGATCCTTGGGTCCTTGACCGTGCCGGACTCGGTGATCGTGAATTCCACCCTGACCCAGCCTTCGATGCCCGCTAACGCCGCATCACGCGGGTACATGGGCCGTATGACTACGACCGGTATGATATCGCCTTCGGCGTTCTGGTCTACCTGCTGAAAATTACCGATGAACATGCCCTCGCCTCCGACCAGCGGCACATCCAGGTCAGGCAAGTCCATCTGCGGCAGGTTCTGGACCTGTTGATCCATCTGCTGGACCTTCATTTTCGGGGGCGGCGGCGGATCCTTTGGTGGCGGCGGCTTGGGAGGTTTCCGTCGGCTCCGGGTCATGATCTCATCCGGGATTTCCACCTTGCCGAAGTGAATCCCCGCAATCGCGTCCAGCTCGGCACGCCGGTCTCCACCCGAAGAGATCAGCTGGTACATGAACAGGAACAGGCCAAACGTCACGGCAGCGGCCGCCAGGGCTGCCAGGGGTACCCGCAAATAGCGCAAAGCGTGCATCAGTCTCCAGGCCGTTCCGCGGAAATCGCGACGCCTTGCACGCCGGCCAACCGCACCTGGTCCATCACCTGCGTCACCATGCCGATCCTCGACCCCTTGTCAGCTACGATCACCACGCTGCCTTCGGGGTTCTCCGACTTCGCGCGCTCCACCATCTGGCGGACCTCCCGCAGCTCGATCTGCCGCTTGGCCATCCAAATGTCGTTGTTGGGCCGGATGCCAATGAGTATGGTGCCATTCCGCAGCGCAATGGCCTGCTCGGCTTCGGGCTTGACAATCGCGGCGCCGGTTTCCTTGGTAAAGGACGTCGTCACGATGAAGAAAATCAACATGATAAAAACGATGTCGAGCATCGGGGTGATATTGATCTCGGCGTCTTCGATGTGTGCATGCCGTCTGGCCACGGTTCCTCCCGGTCAGCCCGCTCAGTGATGTTGCAACAGGTCTTCCAGCGTCTCGGTTTCAACCTGCGCCTTGTGTTCCAGCCAGGTCCCAAAGTACACACCGGACAGCGCCGCCACCATGCCGGCCATGGTCGGCACCGTGGCCATGGAAACGCCGCCGGCCATCGCCCGCGCGTTACCGCCGCCGCTGTAAGTCATCACGTCGAACACCGTGATCATGCCCGTCACCGTGCCCAGCAGTCCAAGCAGCGGACAGATCGCAATGAGCGCCTTGATCAGGCCGATATTCTGCTTCAGCTCGAGTGACACCTCCGAGACCAGGCCGTCCCTTATACGCTTCGCATACCAGGAGGTCGTATCGCGGCGCGCCTCCCAGGTCTGTACGACCGCACGCCGCCTGTCCGGGTGGACCCGGTAGAAGTACCACAACCGCTCCAGGATGAAGGTCCACATCAGAAACAGCACCAACATGATGGCCCACAGAACGTCGCCACCGAGCTCCATGAAATTCCGGATCGCACTGGTCGCTTCGTAAAACCAGATCATTCACGCTGCTCCGCGATGCGCGCGATGATGCCGGCAGCCTGCTCCTCGAGCACTTGGATCAAGCCCTTTGCCTGGCCCTGCAGAAAACTGTGCAACAAGGTCAGCGGAATGGCGACCACCAGTCCCAGCACCGTGGTCACGAGCGCGGTGGAGATGCCGCCGGCCATCATGCGTGGGTCCCCGGTGCCAAAAAGCGTGATCATCTGGAACGTGGCGATCATGCCCACGACGGTGCCCAGCAGTCCAAGCAGGGGCGCCACCACGTAGAGCACCCGAATGAAACTGAGCCCCGTCTCGATCGGTGCCGTCTCCCGGAGAATGGCTTCATCCAGTTTGAGCTCCAGGGTCTCGATATCGGTTTCCGGGTTATCCGCGTAGATGGCCAGCACACGCCCCAGCGGATTGGACTGCTTGGCTGTATCGCTCTTGATCTGGCTGCGGATTCTGCTTCCGGTCGTGTAAAGCGATACGAACTTCCACAGGCACAGCGCCAGGCCCAGCATCCCGACGGCAATGATCACGTAGCCCACCGGGCCACCGTCCTCGCGCACCCGCTCGAGTGGCGTCTTGGTCTGCACCACTGCGCGGAGAATCTGCCCCCTGGTGAAATCCACCGCCATCGGCACCACCTTGCCGGCCGGCGCGTCCTGCAGCTCCTCGGCCATGCCGGCAAACCGAGACGCAGGCTGGCGCGCCAGTTCGATAAAGTTGTCACGACTCTTGCTGATGTCCCAGTCCAGAAAGAAACCGTCCGAGACCGCATTGAAGACGCCCACGCGAACGACTTCGAGTTGCTCCGTCGCTCCGCTGGTGCGTTCCACCGGTACCGTGAACTTGACCACCTTGCCGGATTCGGCGATCTCCGTGACCATCGCCGACCAGAGCTGACGCAACTCCGGGACCGTGGGCAGCTCGCGGCGCTGTGCCAACTCGGAAAGGAATGCAGTCCGGCCCGGCAATTGCGCGGTGACCATCGAGTCATCCAGCGCGGCCTGCACGTCGCCGGACGACTGGCGCACCACGCCGAACAATTCGCCGAGGTTACCCATGCGTTCGGCCAGCGTGGTTTCCAGCTCGGCCAGGGCCCTCTCGTGCTGATCGTACTCACCTTTCAAGCGGTCACTGCGGGTATTTTCCGCAGCCAATTGCTGGCGGGCCTGGGCCAGCAGTGCGCGCTGCTGGTCGCGCTCGCGGACGAAGCGCGCCTCACGCTCCTGGTTTATCTTGGCCTCGCTGCCAGCCGCCTCGCGGACCATGCGCGCCAGCTCTTCGAGGTTCTGCGCGCCTGCCGTGGGCGCGATGGACAGGAGCACTGCCGCCAGCATCAGGGCAAACCGGCTCATTGCACCACCTCCGGGCCGGGCACGGGAAGCATCACGAGGTCCGGCGCCTTTTCGTTACGGGCGATCGCAAGACCGTCCCGCACTTCCAGACGATAGCGATCGGGCAGTCCCTCGAACGCACGGCTTACCGGATTGAACCATCCGGTGATGGAGCCGTCACTGCTTTGGTATACCAGCAGGGTGCGGCCAACCCGCAGGAAATCGACAGTCTGGCCCGTCGTGGAAAGCGTGTCCGAGTAGGCCTCGGTGGTGCGGCCGAATTCCAACTCGCCCTGATAGGCCTCCATCACGCGCCGGTACTTTTCCGACGCGGTGACCTCGGCCTGGTCCATCATGTCCCGCAAACGCACCACCCGGGCACGCCGCTCTTCGATCCGGAACGGGATGTCGGCCTCGACAATCCGCTCCAGCACGTCGATCATCTCAATCATCAGCGGCACAACGCCGCGATTGGTTTCTTCCAGCCCCTCGAGCTGCCGGTTGATGGACTCGATCTCCTCGCGTTGATCGGCTACGACCCGCTCGAGGTTATCGTTGTAGGTTATCAGGGCCTCCGTCTCGCGAACCACGGCCCGGTACTCGTAGAGCAAGTCCTGGGTCTGCTGCGCAAGGGTCGAGACACGCTGCTGCGATTTCTCGGAATTGCGGTTGATCTGCACTTCCGCCAGCACGGTGGAATCCAGGTTCTGGGCCTGCACCGCGACACAGGACAGTTGAACTGCCATGACGCCTGACAGCAGCAGGGCTTTGAAGATGAATGGGTTAGGCATCACCTGTTCCTCAGTGCGCATTCGACAAGGGCTCGGAGCCCGGAACCCGGGTCTGTATCGGGGGATTCGTGCTCCGCTCGGACGCATCAGAATAACCGAAGCGAAAGGTCAGATGCCACACGCGTCCGGAATGTTGCACAAATGCCCCCCCGGGACTGGAGAATTTCGGCGATAATTCAGGCCCAGGCAACAGGGAAAAGACCATTGCGCAGCGCGCGGAATTCAGCCGGCGAGGTTCAGGACGATACAGGGCAACCCTGCACCCTTTGGCGCCGGCTGCTGGTCATGTCGTACGATGCGGTCGCCGTGATCGCGCTGCTGATGGCGGCGACCGGCGCGATCATGGTCGCCGGATTCCGCGAACTCAACGTACTGCACGACCCGTATTACGCGCTGTACCTCGTCACCGTGTGGTTCGCCTATCTCGGCTGGTGCTGGCACAACGGGGGGATGACGCTCGGGATGCGGGCATGGCGCGTCAGGATCTGTGATGCGCAGGGCCGCCACCCGGGTTGGGGCAGGTGCCTGGCTCGGTTCCTGTTGTCGCTGATGTCAGCCGCGGCCGCCGGCGCCGGCTTTCTGTGGTCCCTGCTTGATCCCCAAAAGCGCTGCTGGCATGACCGATTGAGCGGCACCCGTCTCTATCGCTGCAAGGGCCTGTGAACAGCACGTGTCCACGCGCTGTTCACAGGCCCTTGCAACGACAGCTTACACGGAACGCCGCAGCACCAGCACGGCGACCGTGGCCAGGAGGACGATGGGCAGCGACCAGCCGAGTATCGATGGGAATTCATATACGCTGGCGAGATTCTGGACCGCGCGGCTGACAATCATGTACGTACCGCCCACGATCATCCCGGAAAACAGGCGAACGCCCAGGTTTTGCGACCGCGCCTGGCCGAACAGGAAAGGCATGCCGGCCAGCACCAGCGCAATCACCGAGAACGGGAACGTGGCGCGCTCCCAGAAGGCATCCTGGTACACCCGGTCATCCAGGCCGTTCTCGCCGAGGAATTTGATGTACTCCCTCAAAGCCTCCATCGACAGCAGGGCCGGACGGGTCACGGCGGAGTCGAGCAACTCGGGTTTCACCTGCGTCGCCCATTGCTGTTGATCGAACCGGGTCATCGACGCCCCATCCGTGGAAAAATCAACGCGTACGACGTTATCCAGGGTCCAGTTGCTGCCGTCGTGTACCGCGTTCTCGGCCCGTGTTACGGAGACCAGATCCACGTCTCCCGAAAAGCGGTACAGGACCACGTTCTTGAACTCCACCGTCTGTTGACCCCGATCGGCATGAAGCAGCGGGCGCTGGATGTTGACGATGTCCGGACCGTCGCGCATCCACACGCCGCGCGGCCCGCCGATGATCGCCTGACCGACCATTTCGCTGAGTCGGAAGGCCCGTGCCTGCTGCTCCAGCTTCGGCGCCAGCCATTCGCCCATGATCATTACCGGAACCGTCAGCAACAGCGTTCCCGCGAGCGCCGCGAGCGCGAGTCGCATGCGCGAAACGCCCGAAGTACGAAACGCCACCAATTCATTGGAAGCAGCCAGGGCCCCCACGCCAACCAGGGCTCCGAGTAAGGCGGAAATTGGAAACACCCGGTAGGCGGTGCGCGGCATGGTCAACGCAATGAACCAGAGCGCATCGCCCGCTCCGTAATCGTTCTGCAGCGAACCCAGTTCACCGAGCAGGCTGAACATGGGATACAGCAGGGTCAGGCCGGACCAGACCAGCAATATGCCCAGAATCGCGGCCCGCCCAATGTATCTGTCGACCACTTTAATCACGGATCAACCCTTGCCTACCATGCGGCCCTGCCGCTGCATCCAGAACAGGGCGACCAGCAGGACCAGACCATGGATCCACCACAAACCCGGAATGGTGGGGAACCCGCCCTCAGCCATCCAGTTGCGGCACATGTAAAGACCGTTCGCATAGATAATGTAGGCCAGAATGCCGAGCACGGCGCGCCCGCCACGCCCTTCGCGCGGCGCCGAGTGCGCCAGCGGAATGGCCAGCAGGCCGAGCACCAGCACGGCGAGCGCGGGGGTCAGGCGCCACTGGATCTCGGTCGCTTCCTGCGGGTCATCTGAAAACAGGAGGATTGAAGTCGGTCGTGCCTCGAGAGCGTCTGTCCTGGCTCGTTCCTCTGTTTCCGGCAACTTGAGGTCGTTACGCGAAAACCGCATGATGCCGAAGTCCAGCGAGCCCGCACCACCTTCCGTAATCCGCCCGTTTTCAAGGGTCAGAAAGCGGTTGCCCGTCTCCGGCTCCAGCCAGTAATAACCGCGCTCCGCAGCCCAGACCTGCTCCCGCTCTCCTTGCCGCTTCTGGATGAACACGTGCTCCAGCGTGCGACCGTCTTTCTTCACCGATTCGACGTACAGGATCAGGTCCCCCCCCTGCAACACATGGAACTTGCCGGCCTGCAGACCCCATTCGGCTGCATTGCGGAATGCTTCCTCGAGCTTCTGCTGGGTTATTGAGGCGGCCAGCGGCGATAGCCACAAGCTGCCGAGGAGCAATAGCGCGGACACCGGCAGCAACAGGTTGTAGAGGGGCCGCAACAGCAAGGGCCAGGTGAACCCACTGGCCCGCATCACGGCCATCTCCTGGTCGCGGTACATTCTGCCCAGGCCCCAGATCACGGCGATGAAGGCGCTCAGGGGCAATATCGTGCCCAGCACATAGGGCATTTTCAGCAAAATGAGGGTGCCGAGCAGGCCGGCGGGGACGCGCCCACCAGCGATATCACGGAGCAATTCGCCCAGCGAGACGCCGATCATCACGAGCAGCAGCACGACCGCGGTCGCGAGGAAGGTCCACAGCCATTCACGAAAAAAATATTTCTGCAGGATAGTCAGGTCGACCTCGCGATATCGATACGCTGGCAAGGCGCCCAGTTTATCAGTGTTTTCTTGTAGAATGACGGGCTTGTCCCGGAAAACCCACGCCGCCGCCATCGCGGCGTGAAACAACAAACAGGAACCATAAGCATGAAGTTGAGCCTTGACGACCGCGCGCCCGAAAGCATAGACAACGACTGCCTTGTGCTTGGATTTGCCGAGGGGGCGGAGCTGACATCCTCTGCCCGCGCGGTCGACGAAGCCAGTGGCGGGGCCATAGCCCGCATGCTGCAAAGCGGGGATATCGAGACCGGCATAGGCAAAACACATTTCCTGCAGAATCTCGCGGGCCTGGCCGCCTCGCGGGTTCTCGCCGTTGGCCTCGGCAAGCTGGACAAACTCAACCTGCCGCGGCTCGACCGCGCTTGCCTGGCTGCCGGCAAGGCTTTGCGCGACCATCCGCTGACCCGTTGCCACGTGTGCCTGCACGAAATGGAGTTCGCGGGCAGCGATGCGGGTCGCCGCCTGCGTCAGACCGCGCTGGCCATCCACCGCGCCAATTACCTGTATACGGTCACCAAGCCGCGCAAGGATGACGCACCGGTCCCGCTGCAGTCCGCTTCTTTCCAGGGCGGAGTCCCGCTGCAACCGGCGCTTGACCAGGCCGTGGCCCTGGCGCTGGGATTCGAGAAGGCGCGCATGTTGGGCGATCTGCCGCCGAACATCTGCAATCCCGCATACCTGGCGCAGGAAGCCACCGCTATTGCCTCCCAATACGACAACGTCGAACTCGAAATCCTTGAAGAAAGCGACATGTCCGAGCTCGGGATGGACGCCTTGCTGGGGGTTTCCCGCGGCAGTGCCAACCGCGCCCGGCTGATCGTGCTCAGGTACAGCGGCGCCGATGCCGCCCAACGGCCGGTTGCCCTGATCGGCAAGGGTGTCACCTTCGATTCTGGCGGCTTGTCGCTGAAATCCGGCGAGAACATGATGCAGATGAAATACGACATGTGCGGGGCGGCCGGCGTCATCGGCGCTTTCGTCGCCTGCGCCCGGATGCAGCTGAGCATCAACGTCATCTGCATCGTCGCCGCGGTGGAAAACATGCCGGACGGCGACGCCTATCGCCCCGGCGATGTCCTGACCAGCATGTCCGGCAAGACCATCGAAGTGCTGAACACGGATGCCGAGGGACGCCTGATCCTGTGTGACGCGCTGACCTACAGCGAGAGGTTCGAACCCGAGGTGGTGATCGACGTCGCGACGCTCACCGGCGCCTGCGTGGTCGCGCTGGGACATCACGCGACGGGTTTGATAAGCAACGACGATGAACTGGCGGATGAGTTGACCTCCGCCGGCGATGCCATCGTTGATCGCGCCTGGCGGCTGCCTCTGTGGGAGGAATACCAGTCGCAGCTCGACTCGCCGTTCGCCGACATGAAAAACGTGGGCGGCATGCCAGCCGGCGTGCTGACAGCGGGCTGTTTCCTCTCGCGATTCGCTGAAGATTTGCGCTGGGCGCATCTCGACATCGCGGGTTCCGCCTGGAAGTGGGGCAGCGACAACGGCGCTACCGGGCGGCCCGTGGGCTTGCTGACGCAGTTTCTGCTCAACCGGGCCGGCTGAGCGTGCCCACCGAATGCCGGGTTGATTTTTACGTGCTGGCGGCCTCGGCGCCGTCGGCCGGGCACCTGGCATGCCGGCTTTGCCTGAAGGCATGGGAAGAGGGGCACCTCGTCACGGTGTTGGCTTCCGGTGAGGACGAAGCACGCCTGCTCGACGAGCTGATGTGGGATTTTCCCGCCGGCCGCTTTCTGCCGCACGAACTGGGCCAAGTGGATGGCGACGTGCCGGTCGCGATCCTGAGCGGGTCAGAGCTGATCACCACCACCCGGGACGTGGTCGTCAACCTCACGTCCGAGCCAGTGCCTGAGCCAGCGCGCTTCCGGCGCTTGCTGGAAATCGTGCCGGCCGACAAACGGATGCGTGAAGCCTCCCGGATCAAGTTCCGCGCCTACCGGAACCTCGGACTGGAACCCCATCATCACGAAATGCAGACTTTTTAGAAAACCTATGGACAAGAGCTACGACCCCAGCGCCCTCGAGCAGCGTTGGTATCAAATCTGGGAAGAGCGTTCCTACTTCGCGCCGCGGGGAGGGAGCCACCCTTATTGCATCATGCTGCCGCCGCCTAACGTGACGGGCCGCCTGCATATGGGTCATGCATTCCAGGACACGATCATGGACACGCTCACCCGCTGGCAGCGGATGAAAGGCGCCGACACGCTCTGGCAGCCCGGCACCGACCACGCGGGTATCGCGACCCAGATGGTGGTAGAACGTCAACTTCTGGCGCGCGGAAAATCACGCCACGATCTGGGCCGCGAACGCTTTGTCGATGCCGTCTGGGAATGGAAGGAGCAGTCCGGCGACACCATCGGGCGGCAGATGCGCCGCCTGGGTGCCTCGGTCGACTGGGCCAATCACCGCTTCACGATGGACGAACCGTTATCGGAGGCGGTTCGGCAGGTGTTCGTCAGCCTTTATGAAGAGGGCCTGATCTACCGGGGCGAGCGGCTGGTGAATTGGGATCCCGTGCTGCACACGGCGTTGTCCGACCTGGAGGTGGTCTCCCAGGAGGAAAACGGCAAGATGTGGCATATCCGTTACCCCCGGTGTGACGGCAGCGGCCACATGGTGGTGGCCACGACGCGGCCCGAAACCCTGCTCGGCGACACGGCGGTCGCGGTGCACCCGGAGGATGAGCGGTACCGTGACCTGGTGGGCAAGGAACTCGAATTGCCGCTGACCGGCCGCAGAATTCCGGTGATTGCCGACGAGTACGTGGACCGCGTATTCGGCTCAGGCTGCGTCAAGATTACCCCGGCGCACGATTTCAATGACTACGAAATCGGTAAGCGCCATCAACTGCCGATCATCAATGTGCTCGACGTCAACGCCTGTCTGAACGAGCAGGCTCCGGCAGCCTATCGCGGGCTGGACCGCTTCGCAGCGCGCGAACGGATTGTCGCGGATCTGCGCACCCAGGGCCTGCTGGAAAAGATCGAGGATCACAAGCTGATGATCCCGCGCGGCGACCGCTCCCACGCCGTGGTGGAGCCTTACCTGACCGACCAGTGGTACGTCAGGATCGAACCATTGGCAAAGCCCGCCATAGCGGCGGTGGAGGACGGCCGCATCGCGTTCGTGCCGTCCAACTGGAGCAAGACGTATTTCGACTGGATGCATCGCATCGAGGATTGGTGCATCAGCCGCCAGCTGTGGTGGGGACACCGGATTCCGGCCTGGTACGATACCGAAGGGCAGATCCATGTCGGCCTCGACGAGGCGGATGCCCGCCACCGCTCAGGGCTGGATGACAGCGTCGCCTTGCGCCAGGACGAAGACGTGCTCGACACCTGGTTTTCTTCAGCGCTCTGGCCTTTCACGACCCTGGGCTGGCCGGAAAAAACCGACTACCTGGAACGGTTCTATCCAACCAGCGTGCTGGTGACCGGCTTTGACATCATCTTTTTCTGGGTGGCCCGGATGATCATGATGGGACTGAAGTTCATGGACGACGTGCCGTTCCGAACAATCTACATCCATGGCCTGATCCGGGACGCGCACGGTCAGAAGATGTCCAAGTCCAAGGGCAACGTGCTGGACCCACTGGATCTGATCGACGGCATCGAACTCGAGCCGCTCGTCGCTAAGCGCACCACGGGCCTGATGCAGCCCGAGATGGCGCCCGCCATCGAGAAGGCGACCCGCCAGGAGTTTCCCGACGGCATACCGGCTTACGGCACGGACGCGCTGCGATTCACTTTCGCAGCGTTGGCGACAACCGGACGTGACATCCGTTTCGACCTTGGCCGTATCGAGGGCAACCGCAATTTCTGCAACAAGCTGTGGAACGCCGCCCGTTTCGTCCTGATGCAAACAGATGGCCAGGACATTGCGCCCGGCTCCCGGCCGGGAATCATCGACCGCTGGATCTGTTCGCGCATGAACCGCATGGTCGCAGAGGTGGAGACCCAGCTGAATGCCTACAGGCTCGACCTGGCGGCCCAGGCGCTCTATGAGTTCACCTGGAATGAGTATTGCGACTGGTACCTGGAGTTTGCCAAGGCCACGCTGCAATCCGGTGAGGCCGCGGCACAGGCAGCCACGCGTCACACACTGCTGGCTGTCCTGGAGACAACCCTGCGGACGCTGCACCCAATCATGCCGTTCATCACCGAGGAAATCTGGCAGCGGGTCAGGCCCGCGCTGAACATCGACGGCGACAGCATCATGCTGCAACCATTTCCGACAGCAGGCGCCGTCGATGACGAGGCCGAGCAGGACGTGGACTGGGTCAAGGGCGTGGTCCAGGGTGTGCGTCGGATCCGCTCGGAGTTGAACCTGCCCCCGGGACGGTTGTTGGACGTGTGGTTCCAGGGCGGCGGCGCCTCCGATCGGGAGCGTGAGCAGCGGTTCAGCGACGCCCTCGCGCCATTGGCCCGGCTGGAGTCCGCGCAATGGGTGGACGAGGAAGCAGCAACGGCTCAATGCGCGGTGGCCCTGGTGGGTGACCTCAAGATACTGATTCCGCTGAAAGGGCTGGTCGATGTCGAAGAGGAACTGGTGCGCCTGAACAAGCAGCTCGAGCGCGAAACGGCAGACCTGCGCAAATCCGAGGCCAAGCTCGGCAACAGGCGATTCGTCGACAATGCGCCCGCGGCCGTGGTTGAACAGGAGCGCCTGCGCCTCGCAACGCACCGCGCGAACGTGGAAAATTTCCGGGACCAGGTTCGCCGCATGGAGTCACTGCGGGACTGACGGAGCCCTCAGCGAATCCCTGGCGTCAGTTTTCGGCCAGGTCCAGCTGCATCACCAAGGCGTCTTCCCGGCCCGCGGAGGCGTGGTTGCCGCCCGGCACTTGGGCGCCCGCGGTATTCGCCCCGTTGGAGGAATAGTAGCCGGGTCTTCTGGCGATCACGACGAAACCGCCGTTCCGGTACAGAGCAATCCCGGCCGGATTGCTGGGCCGCACCTCCAGGTACATGTTGCCGCAGCCATTTCTGCGGGCGATGCGGATGGCGTTTTCCAGCAGCATCCCACCGAAACCCCGTCGTTGCCAGCCCGGTTCAATGCACAGGTTGAGGAGGTGGGCTTCACCGGCAGCATCGGTCTGGATACCGTAGCCGATCAGCCGCGGGCCAAGCTGCAGGCCCCAGCAATCGTAACCGACACGAATGCAGTCAGCGAAAATCCCGCGCGTCCACGGAACCGGGTAGGCGGCCAGCTCGATCTCCATGATGCGATCGAGGTCACCCCAATTCAGCGGACGGATCAGGCAGTGCAGCTGCTCGGCATCGGCGCTCATCCGCCACGCCCCGCAGACGTCGTGCTTCGCAGCTGCCGCCACAGCGCCAGCCGGGCCGAGCCGCTGGCCGCAAGCTCCTCGAGTGCGGGTGCGCTCAAGACCGTCGCCGAGCCGACGATTTCCGGGGCCGGGCCCCGGAACAGGCACCGTCCTGGCTCGGGCCCGAACAGCACGACCCGCGTGATCAGGCGCCCGGCGATGACTTCCTCGAGCCGCTGGCCGCCGGCGTCCGCCGGAGGGTCGAGCCAGGCCCAGGCGGGATCTCCGCCCAGCGCGCGTACAACGTCCCTGGCCAGTTCCGTGTCGCTGTCGGCGATCGCCGGGCAGACCAGCAGTGTACTGCCTTGTCCCCCGCTCACACCAAGGCGGCCACGCTCACTGGCGGCGGGCCGGGTGACCCAGACATCGAAACCCAGGGCCTCGAGGTAGGCGCGCCGCCTTGTTTCGATCATGGTTCTTCTGCTTCCGACTTGTCCTTGCGGGCCTTGCGCCGTTGGCGCCGGGCCTTCCATTGCTGGCGCCCCAGCACGGTGACGACCAGCCCCGAGAGTACGTAGACGACACCCAGCACCATCAGCACGGTGGGTGGATCGATGGCCAGCAACACGAAAACCAGCACCACCAGGAACAGGAATCCAATCGGGATGCGGTCGCCCATCGGCCAGGTTTTGAAGCTGAAGTAACGTACCCGGGAGAACATCAGCAGCCCGAGGGCCACAGTTTCGAACAACATCAGCCAGCGGACCGATTCGCCGGCAACGTCCTGGTCAGCGAAGAACCAGATGGTGGCCACCAGCGTGCCGGCAGCGGCCGGCGAGGCCAGCCCCTGGAAATAGGTCTTGTCGCTTTTCGCGACCTGCGTATTGAATCGCGCCAGCCGCAGTGCGGCGCAGGCCGCGAACAGAAACGCCGCGAGCCAGCCCAGTTTGCCGGCCAGCGGACTGATATCGCGCAGGCTCGACAGGGACCAGTTGAAGGCCAGCAACGCGGGCGCCAGCCCGAACGAGATCAGGTCGGAGAGGCTGTCATACTGGACTCCGAACTCGCTTTGCGTGTTGGTCAGGCGAGCCACCCGGCCATCGAGCCCATCCAGCACGCCGGCAACAACGACCGCCACCGCCGCGGCAATGAAGTGACCATTGATCCCGGCGATGATTGAGTAAAACCCTGCGAACATCGCGCCGGTAGTCAGCGCATTGGGCAGCAAGTACACGCCCTTATGAATTTTCTTCTCGCCCGACTCCATGCGCGATTCTCACTGACTGGGTAGGATGAATGATAGCAAAAGAGGCAGGATCGGCCCCGATTGTGTTATAAATCCAAACGGATTCATGAAAGGGAAAGCATGATGATGCAGCTGAAAGGCAACCGCAAATACAACCCCTACCGGGTCTGTCGACTCACCCTGATACTGTCGCTGGCCGTGTCCTGGAGCAGCGCCGCCACCGCAGCGGAAGTCTACACCTGGACCGACGACGACGGCACGGTGCACTACAGCGATACGCCGCGCGCCGACGGCCAAATGGAAGCGGTAGAGGTCGAAGAGATTTACCGGCCCGGTTCTGTGGCGGGCCCCGCTGTGCCTGCCGAGGTACCCACGGTGACGCCCGAGGCCTCTCCGGAAACAGGGGCCGAAGTCCCGTTGTCCGCAGCGGAGCAGCGCCGCCAGGACATCGCCGGCGAACGCAGCGAGCGCCGGGAACAACAAGCGGAAGCGGAACGGCTCTGCGGACTCCACCGGCAGCGCCTGGAGCAGATGGAACCCGCTCGCCGGGTGTTTTATACGGACGACCAGGGGGAATCCGTCCGCATGGACGATGAGCAAAGGATGGCCCTGATCGACGAATCGAAGGCCTTCCTGGCCAAAAACTGCAGCGACTGACTCCCCACCTTCCCTCGGCCATGCTCGCCGCCGCTGGCTCGTTTCGAGCTTCGCCGGCCTATCACCGTGGCGCGCCAGCGGGTAAAATGGCTGGTTTGCACGCCAGGACTTCGAGCGGATGAGAACCAGCACCTTCCACATCATGACCACGCGGGAAACCCCGGCCGACGCGGAGATCGTCAGCCACCAGCTGATGCTGCGCAGCGGCATGATCCGCAAGCTCACAGCCGGCATCTACACCTGGACGCCGCTGGGCTGGCGCGTGCTGAAAAAGGTCGAGTGCATCGTGCGGGAAGAAATGGACCGTGCCGGCTACCTCGAACTGCTGATGCCGGCGGTGCAGCCGGCCGAGTTGTGGAAGGAAACCGGACGCTGGGACGATTTCGGCGATCAACTGCTGAAACTCCACGACCGCGCCGGCCGCGACTACGTGTTCGGCCCCACCCACGAGGAAGTCATCACCGACCTGGCCCGCAACGAACTGCGCAGCTACAAACAGCTGCCGGTGACGTTCTACCAGATCCAGACCAAGTTCCGGGACGAAATCCGGCCGCGTTTCGGCGTCATGCGGGCCCGGGAATTCCTGATGAAGGATGCTTACTCCTTCCACATTGACGAAGCGAGCCTCGACACGACCTACTGGGAAATGTACGAGGTGTACACGAAGATTTTCACCCGCGCGGGGCTCGAGTTCCGGGCGGTGCGAGCGGATTCGGGCGCAATCGGCGGCAGCCAGTCACACGAGTTCCACGTGCTGGCGGACTCGGGCGAGGACCAGATTGCCTTTTCCACGGGCTCCGATTTCGCCGCCAACGTGGAATTGGCCGAAGCCATCGCCGGCGCCACGGAGGCAGCGGCCCCCAGCCAGGAGCTCCGCCTGGTCGATACGCCCAACGCCCGCACCATCGACGAATTGGTCTCGCAGTTCGGTGTAGCCATCGAACAAACCGTCAAGACACTGGTCGTGGCCGCCGCTGAGGATTGCGCAGCCGATTTTGTCGCCCTGCTGGTGCGCGGCGACCACACGCTCAACGAATTCAAGGCGGCTCGCCTGCCGCAGGTCGCCAACCCGCTCCGTTTTGCCGATGATGAGGAAATCCGTGGCGCGATCGGCGCAGGTCCCGGCTCGCTGGGCCCGGTCGGACTGCGGATTCCCTGTATCGCGGATCGCAGCGTGGGCGTCATGGCCGATTTTGCAGCCGGCGCCAACAAGGACGGCAAGCACTACTTCGGTATCAATTGGAGCCGGGATGCGGACCTGCCGGAGCAGGCCGACCTGCGCAACGTGGTCGAAGGCGATCCCAGTCCGGACGGCCAGGGCACGATTCGCCTCGCACGCGGGATCGAGGTCGGCCATATCTTCCAGCTGGGCACCAAGTACTCCAAATCCATGAATGCGGTGGTGCTGGGCGAAGATGGGAAATCCCACGTCATGCCGATGGGCTGCTACGGCATCGGTGTATCGCGCATTGTCGCCGCGGCCATCGAGCAGAACCACGATGACAACGGTATTTGCTGGCCGGAACCGTTGGCGCCCTTCCAGGTAGCGATCCTGCCGATGAATGCAGCCAAGTCATATCGCGTCCGCGAGGCGGCCGAACAGCTATACGAGGAGCTGCGCGCAGCCGGTGTCGAAGTGCTGCTGGACGACCGCAGCGTCCGTCCCGGCGTGATGTTCAACGACATGGAACTGATTGGCATCCCGCACCGCGTGGTCATCGGCGAACGGGGCCTTGACGAGGGACAGCTTGAATACCGCAAGCGGACCGCCTCCGAAAACGAGAGTATTCCGCTGGACGGGGCCTGCGCCGCGATCCTGCAAAAATTAGCCTAGCCGCGGAGTTCGCAGGAACGGGGTCCTGCCTGGAGACGATATCGCAGATCGATTGTCACTCCGTCCAGGCCGCTGTCGGGCAGGTCCTTACAGGACCGTCGGCTGTCCGGAACAGCCGACCGAGCGCCCACGGACGGCTCGAGCGTGTCCTGGAAGGACCTGCCCGACAGCGGCCTCTTACGACTCCTGCAACCGAAATCCCAGGCGGCCGACGCCCTCGATCTCGCACGCGACAACGTCGCCGGGCGACAGCGGCCCGACGCCAGGAGGCGTGCCGGTAAAAATCAGGTCACCCGCCCGCAGTTCGAAGTACTTTGAAAGTTCGGCAATGATCTCGGGAACGGACCAGGTCATGTCGGCGGTGCTGCCCTGCTGGCGGGGCTCACCGTTCACCTCGAGACTGATCTCTGCCGCCGCGGGATGACCCCCCGCAACAACCGGCTGCAGCAAGGAGAGCGGGGCCGAATGATCGAAGCCCTTGGCCGTGGTCCAGGGCCGCCCGGCTTTCTTCGCGGCCGCCTGCAGGTCACGGCGGGTCAGGTCGACGCCGACCGCGTAGCCATACACGAGCGACAGGGCCTGCGTCGGGTCGATACTCCTGCCCCCGCCTCCCAACGCCACCACCAGCTCGACCTCATGGTGCAAGTTCCCGGTCATCGGTGGGTAAGGTACCGAATTGTCATGGGTAACCGCATCGGCTGGTTTGGAAAAGAAAAACGGTGGCTCGCGACCGGAATCACCCATCTCCCGCGCATGCGCACGGTAATTCTGACCGACGCAGTAAATCCGGTGGACCGGGAATCTCCGCTCCTCGCCGGCAATTTCAACAGCGGCGCGCGGCAGAGGATCGAACAACCAGTCGTGTGCGGCGCTCATGCCAGCTTACGGATGCCTACCGCCTGCCGGATGCGGGCCAGAAAAGGCGTCGCCCAGGCGCGCGCCTTGACCGCCCCCTCCCGCAGGGTTTGCTCGATGCGGGCCGGTTCCGCCATCAACGCTTCGTAACGCTCACGGCCCTGCACGAGTTCCTGGTTGATCAACTCGAAGGTCTGCTGTTTGGCATCGCCCCAGCTGATTCCGTCCTGGTAGGCCTGGCGCATGGCCGCCCGCTGGCCGGTATTGGCAAAGGCCGCGTATATGGCATACAGGGCGGAATCGTCGGGGTCCTTCGGTTCGCCGGGTTCCAGTGAATTGGTCACGATACGCATGATGGCTTTGCGCAACTGCTTTTCCGGTAACCACAGCGGAATGGTGTTGTTGTAGCTCTTGGACATCTTGCGACCGTCCTTGCCGGGCAACACGGCGACGTGCTCGTCCACCACCGCTTCGGGCAAGGCGAACAACTCGCCGTAATGGTGGTTGAAACGTTGTGCGATATCGCGCGCCATTTCCAGGTGCTGCACCTGGTCACGGCCCACCGGCACATGCGTTGAATTGAACATCAGGATGTCCGCCGCCATCAGCACCGGGTAACTGAACAACCCCATGGTGATCGCGAAGTCCGGGTCTTCCCCTGCGTCTACGTTTTCCTGCACCGCGGCCTTGTAGGCGTGCGGCCGGTTCATCAGCCCCTTGGCCGTGGAACAGGTCAGTATCCAGGTCAGCTCGGGGATCTCGGGAATGTCGGACTGCCGGTAAAAAACGGCATGTTCAGTGTCCAGTCCCAGCGCCAGCCAGGTAGCGGCAATTTCCAGGCTGGACCTCTGCATCCGCTCAGGATCCTGGTTCTTGACCAGCGCGTGATAATCGGCGAGAAAGTAATAGGACTGAACGTCTTCGTCATGGCTGGCTTCGATGCAGGGCTTGATCGCGCCCACGTAATTTCCGAGGTGGGGCGTGCCCGTCGTCGTAATGCCCGTCAGGACGGTACGTTTTTTCATCAGATAGTTCCCGCGACCGCTGAAAGATGCGTATTCTAAGGGAAACGCGGACCCGATTCCGAACAAAATCCCACACAGGCGACAGTTTCATTCTTCAGTTACGTTTTATGGCAGCGATGAAAAGGACAGCATCCGCAAGGCGCATCGCGCTCCTCTTGAAACACTCGGCGCTGCTGCTCGCAGCAGCCGGCTTTGCGCTGCCCACCCTGGCAGCCGAGTCTCCAAAGACCTCCCCTGCGCAGGTTGAAACCGCGGAGAAAAGGGCGATGGAAGAGATCCAGGAGCCCTTTGGTCCCGACGAAGAGCTCGAGGTTGCTCCAACGGACGAAGACGAAGATGACTGCAACGAAGAGCTCCAGGATCCGGAGCTCCAGGAGGCTTCCCAGGAGCTCGTGTGGAGCTGGACCTGCTATACATTCCGCTGGTTCGACAGCTGGTGGGGCGACCAGTACGACTTCGACGAAAATGCGGTCAGCGGTCTGATCACCCTCGGCATGCGTTACAGCCAGTACTATGGCTTCGACCCCAAGGGTCGTTTCAGGGTGCGCGCTCCCTTGCCGAACCTGACACGGCGCTGGGACGTGATCCTGGGACGGTTTGACGAGGAGGCATTCGTCACCGACACCCAGGGGCAGGACCGGACCTTCTACAATCCCGGGGCGGTCGACAGCGGAGAGGAACCCGAGTGGCTGCTCGGCCTCGGCCACCGCGGCAAGGACCGCAGTTCCGGTTGGGATTATTCGGTCGGCGTGCGCCTGCGAATGCCGCCGGCGCCCTACGTCAAGGCATCGTGGTTCTACAACAACGAGCTCAGCGAGCGCTCCGACCTCCGCTTCCGGCAGACCTTCTTCTGGCGTTCCGACCAGGGTTTCGGCACCACGAGCCGCGGCGACGTGGCCTACGGCATCAACCGGAAGAACGTCTTGCGCTGGGAGGCTTTTGGCACAGTGCACGACGAGATAGCCGGGGTGCAGTGGTATGCCGGGCAAACCTGGTACCACCTGCTGGCCAACCGCAGCGCATTCTCACTGCGCAGCTTCATCCGCGGCGAAACGGACGACGACGTCCCTCTCAAGGAGTACGGCATCGACATGATATGGCGCCGGCCGTTCACGCGCGAATGGCTCTACCTGTCAGTCGGCCCCAGCGTGACCTGGCCCCGCGAGGAGCCCGAGGACCGCCGGGAAATGTCGCTGGGATTCAATCTCTGGATCGAAATGGAATTCGGCAACTGGCGCTACTGAGTGGCCCCGCTGGACGGGATTGGACCGGGGCAGCGGCCCAGGTCCTGCTGCTCGAGGGCAGGCGAACCAGACCCCCCGGCCAGGCCGCGAATACAGGCCAGCATGTCCGGCATCCCCTTGTTGATATTGCGCCGAACGATGAACCGGGGCGCCGGCAACGATGGCTGGATGCGAATGCGGTAATCGATGACCGTGCCGTCGGCAGTCTCCTCGAAGGACCAATGGCCGTCGAGCGCCTTCAGATTGCCTTCCAGCAGTCGTACGTCGATTCGCTGGTAGGGGTGGCGCAGCGATTCGAACACGTAGTCGTAGGTCGGAATCAACCAGCTCTGGTTGACCACCTGGTGGACCAGCACCCGGTCGCCGGTGTCTTCCAGCACTTCGCATTCCTTCAGGCCGGCCACGAAAGCGAAGGCCAGATCGCAGGATACAATCACCTCCCACACTGCCTGCGCCGGCGTCCGGACAAGCACCTGCATGCGACCCGCGGCGCCGGCCTCATCGCTGCTCGTTTCCCGGGCGATGATTTCACCCGTCAACAGACGCTCCCGCAGCGGCGGATCCGAAGCGGCCGCAGACGCAGCCGGCAGCCTGTCAGCAGCCAGGATGCCCATAAGCAGAAGGAGTGCTCTCGTCACATGATCAGTATAATGGCGCGATGAACCTGCGCGCCCTGCAATATTTCGTCAAACTGGCCGACCTGCGGCATTTCAGCAAGGCGGCGGATGCCTGCTTCGTCAGCCAACCGACACTCAGCACCCAGATCAAGAAGCTGGAAGAGGAACTCGGAGTGCAACTGGTGGAGCGGGCACCGAAGATGATCATGCTGACCCCGGTGGGCGAGGAAATCGCCGACCGGGCGCGGCTGGTGCTGAACGACATCGAGCAGATCCGGGCGGTCGCCCGGCGCAGCTCGAACCCGGCGGAAGGCGTTTTGCGCCTGGGCCTGTTTCCGACCCTGGCACCCTACTTCCTGCCGCATGTCGTGCCCTCGATAAGGGAACGCTATCCCAAACTCCGGCTGCAGCTTGCCGAAGAAAAAACCGAGGTGATCCTGCACATGCTGCGACGGGGTCAACTCGACGCCGGCATCCTGGCCCTGCCGGTCAGCGGCGAGGGCATGGAGATCGAAATTCTGTTCGAGGAGCCGTTCGTGCTGGCGCTGCCGGGCGGCCACCCCTTGGCCAGGCGTGGCAAGATCTCCATGCAGCATCTCGAGGGTGCCGAGTTGCTGTTGCTGGAAGAAGGCCATTGCCTGCGCGATCACGCGCTCGAAGTGTGCGCGCTCGCCGATGCGCACGAACGAGTGGATTTTCACGCCACCAGCATGGAGACCCTGCGCCAGATGGTCGCGGCCGATGTCGGCATCACCCTGATGCCCCTGCTGGCGGTGAAACCGCCGATCGCGGCGACACCCAATGTCGTGGTGCGGCGCTTCGCCGGCAAGGCGCCCACCCGCACCATCGCCATGGTCTGGCGCAGCAGTTCCGCCCTGTCCGGCTTCCTGCGCGAGTTTGCGGAGAGCCTGAAAGCGCTGCCGCCCGAACTGCTGGAATTGTAGGACCGAATTTATTCGGGACCCGTGGAAGCGGTTCTGGCGGGAGCGGCTTCAGCCGCGATTGCCGGGCGCCAGGAACAACTCCGTCGCGGATAAATCCGCTCCTACAGTCCCTCCAGCAATTCCTGCGCCTCGTCGGGGCCCTCTGGAATGCTCGCGAACAGCGGGGTGGACAGGTACCGCTCGCCGGTGTCCGGCAGCATGGCAAGGATCACCGAGCCGGGCTCGGCAGACTCCGCCACCTTGAGCGCCGCGGCGAAGGTTCCGCCGGCGGAGATACCGCAGAGTATTCCCTCGTTGACGGCCAGCGCCTGTGATGTCGCAATGGCCTCCTCGTCCGTCACCAGGATGTTCTGGTGCGCCACCTTGCGGTCGAGCACCTCCGGGATGAAATCCGGGGTCCAGCCCTGGATCTTGTGCGGCTGCCACTGCTGTCCGTCCAGCAGGGCTGCGCCGGCCGGCTCCGTGGAGATGATTTTCACCTCGGGCCGCGCCAGCCGGATCATCTGGCCCGCCCCGCTGATGGTGCCGCCCGTGCCATAGCCGCTGACGAAATAGTCCAGCCGGCGGCTGGCAAAGTCGCTCAGGATCTCCGGCCCGGTCGTGTTGCGGTGGTAAGCGGGATTCGCCTCGTTTTCGAACTGCTGGGTCATGAACCAGCCATGCCTGGCGGCCAGGGCCTCGGTGACGCGGACCATACCCGTGGCGCGCTCCGCAGCCGGCGTCAGCACGACCTTGGCGCCCAGGAAACGCATCAGGCGGCGCCGTTCTACTGAGAACGACTCGGCCATCACCGAGACGAAGGGATAGCCGCGGACGGCGCAGACCATCGCCAGCGCGATGCCGGTGTTGCCCGACGTCGCCTCGATCACCGTCTGGCCCGGTTTCAGCAGGCCCTTTTTCTCGGCGTCGAGGATGATGCCCAGCGCGAGACGGTCCTTGACCGAACTCATCGGGTTGAACGCCTCGACCTTGACGTACATCTCGACGCCCTCCGGCGCGAGTCGGTTGATGCGGATGACGGGTGTGTGGCCAATCGTTTCAAGGATGTTGTTATAGATCATTTCATGTTCCCTGCTTCGTGCCGCGCTTTGCGGATGACTCGTTTTTGCGAATCGCAGAGCGTACTCCGGAAAGCGGCAGCCTGTCCAATACCCGCCCCGCGGGCACTCGGGGCGCTACCACTCAAGGGTGCAGCAGCTCCGTCAGAGCCACGCCGCGGGCCAGTGAAGGCGCGTTGCGATGACGGCCGGTCGCCCGGCGGATGAACGCCTCCCGTGCGGTCCAGCTCCGTGCCACCAGGCCCATGCCGAAGCGGCGCAGCAGGCCGAGCTCGTCCGGCATGAACAGGCCACGGATGTTGTGAATACCACGAGCCATGATTTCGGCCTCCGAGCGGCGCCAGCGGCCATACTTCAACAGGGTCTTTTCGGCCGCCATGTCGTCTCCCCGTGCACGCGCCTCGACCAGGACCTCTACCAGGCCCGCGGCGTCGAGCATACCCAGGTTCACGCCCTGCCCCGCCAATGGATGGACCACGTGCGCCGCATCGCCGACCAGCACTGCCCGCCGGGCCGTGTAGCGCTCGCTCAGGCGCATGGTCAGGGGGAAGGCGGCACGCGGTCCGCAACCGGTCACGCGATCGGGCCAGTGCCCTTCGCCGCCGGCGGCCGCCTGCT
>JAPHSB010000198.1 GCA_026193295.1 Lysobacterales bacterium | reverse complement strand
GCCTGAATTTCCACTGTGACCCTTTTTTGCGCGGCGGTAAGGTCAAATGGCAGCATGGCAAGGAAGCGCGCTTCGTTTTCGGAAGCTGCCGCCAGGGACGGCGCCTTCTGCTGCTTCTGTCGCTGATGCAACTGCTGCATGCTGAGGTTGTGGGCGAGCAACTCCTCCAGTGCCAGTCGTTGCTGGGCAGGGTGCCGGCGTTCGACCAATGCGACTACATCAGCGCCGGCCGGTGGCCGATGGATGTAGGTCAATGCAGCTGCCAGTGACAGCATGCGCAAGTCACCTCGCAAATCGTCGGGCAACAACTCCTCGAGCTGCAATTCGCCGTTCTGCATCCGTTGCAGCGCCTGGTCGGTCAGCGATATCCAGCTGGCCTGACCGAGGCCCTCGGTTGACGGGTAGACCGGCGTCAGGCGGTCGGAGACTGCTTCGTCTTCATGGCGCAGGATCCGCTTGTAGCTGGGATGGACCATTTCAAGGCCCTGGAATCCGGCGCGGGCCTCGCCGAAGCAGCGAACCCGCGTGCCCCTCGAAAACTGCCTCTTCTGCTCGGCGCGGAAATGAAAAAAGCGCAAAGTAATCCTGCCGGTGCCGTCGGCTATCACTGCGACCAGCATGGCGCGCCTGCCGCGCACGATGGCGGCATGTTCGATCTCGCCCTCAACCTGAACCCGGGCTCCGGGATAGAGGCCACCGATCGGATGGATCCGGGTTCGATCCTCGTAGCGAAAGGGCAGGTGAAACAGCAGGTCCTGCACCGAGCGGATGCCCAGCTGGTCGAGAGTGGATTCGAGGCGGGGGCCTACGCCCCTTAGCTCGCGCAGTTCAGAGACCAAGAACGGCTTCCATCTCCACTTCGGCGCCCAGCGGCAAGGCGGACACTTCGACGGTCGCCCGCGCCGGGTACGGCGCGGAAAAGGTCTCAGCCATGATCTCGTTCACCGTGGCGAAATTCCCCAGGTCGGTGAGAAAAATGTTCAGCTTGAGGACTCCTTCCAGGCTGCCCCCAGCAGCTTCGCAGACGGCCTGCAGATTGCGAAAAACCTGGCGGGTCTGTGCATCGATGCCGCCGCCCACCAATTGGCCGGTGACAGGGTCGAGTGCCACCTGGCCGGACAGGAAAACCAGGTCGCCGTGCCGGACTGCCTGGGAATAGGGGCCTAACGCGGCGGGGGCATTCGAGGTTTGGATGATCTGACGGCTCATGGTGCTCTCCTGGTTGCGGAATCAGCCGATCCGGTTGACGCGAACCACGTTGCTGTTTCGCCGCAAGCGGCGCAACACGCGTGCCATGTGGTCGCGGTCGCGGACGCTGACGGTGAAGAGCAAGGTCGCCGTTTCCGGGTTGGCCTCGGGTTGTGCCACCCGCTCAATGTTGCTGTTGGCTTCGCCAATGCTGGTGGAAATGCTGGCCAGGACGCCCGGCGTGTTGCGCGCTATGATCCGGACGGCGACCGGGAACATGCCCTTGGTTATCGGGGCCCAGCTGACGTCGACGCAACGGTCGGGGTGTTTGCGGAATTCGCGGACATTGCTGCATTGCACGCGGTGCACGACCAGGCCCTTGTCGGTGGACACATAGGCCATGATCTTGTCGCCCGGCACCGGCAGACAGCAGGCGGCAAAGCTCAACGCGCTGCCTTCGGATCCGGCAATCGTTATGGCCTCGCTGCCACCCGCGGCAACAGCTTGCGGGCTTTTTTCCGGTGCCAGTTTGGCTGCGACCAGGCTGGCCAGGGTATTGCCCAGGGCGAGGTCATTGAACAGCTCGTCCTGACGCTTGAAATGGTTCTCCTTGAGGTACTGCCGCCACGTTTCGTCCGGCACCTCATCGATCGAGCTGCCGCGGGTATTGAGCGCTTTTTCCAGCAACTGCATTCCCAGGGTAACGGTGTCTTCCTGGCGCAGGCTCTTAAGATAGTGCCGGATCGCCGTCCTGGCGCGCGCGGTGGCGGCAAACTCCAGCCACTGCGGCTGCGGCTGGACGGCCGGATCGGTCAGGATCTTGACGGTCTGTCCATTTGCCAGGCGCGTGGACAATGGCACTTCCAGGTTGTCGACCAGCGCTGTCGCCGTGTGGTTGCCGACGTCCGTGTGAATCGCGTAGCCGAAGTCCAGGGCCGTTGCATTCTGCCGGAGGTCGATGATCTTGCCCTTGGGGGTAAAGACGAAGATCTCGTCCGGGAACAGGTCGGACTTCGCGTGGTCCAGGAACTCCAGTGAGTCGGCTGTATGGCGCTGCACGTCGACCAGCCGCATCAACCACTCCCTGGCTCGCACCTCGGCACTGCCGGCGGTCGGCTGACCGGAGGCGTCTTCGCCCTTGTTCTGCCAGTGAGCAGCGGCGCCCTTGCTGGCCATAAGGTCCATGTCTTCGGTGCGGATCTGGATCTCGATGGGCATTCCGTAGGGGCTGTTGAGGATGGTGTGAAGCGACTGGTAGCCATTGGCCTTGGGCAGCGCGATGTAGTCCTTGAAGCGCCCGGGTTTCGGAGGGTACAGGGTGTGCACCGCGCCCAACGCCAGGTAACAGTGTGCCTCAGTGTCCGTGATGATGCGGAAAGCGAAGAAATCGGTAACGTCCCGGAACGACATGTCCCGGGCCAACATCTTCTGGTAGATGCTGTACGGTGATTTCTGGCGCCCCTTGATGCGGCAGGGGACGCCGGCGTCGCTCATCCGGGCGCGCAGCACCTCGAGGATGTTGCCGACGATTTCTTTTCGGTCACCCATCACGGTCTTGAGATGTTCGGCAATCGTGCTGTGACGCCACGGGTAGAGGTTGGCGAACCCCATGTCCTCCAGCTCGTGCTTCATGCTGTTCATGCCGAGCCGGTCGGCGATGGGCGCGTAAATGTCCAGGGTCTCCCGGGCAATCCGCCTGCGGGAGCTATTCGACATGCTGCTCAGAGTCCGCATGTTGTGGAGCCGGTCGGCCAGCTTGATGAAAATGACGCGGAGGTCGAGTGACATCGCGAGCATCAGCTTGCGAAAGCTCTCGGCGTCCGCCTGCACCCGCGTGCGGAACTTCATCTTGTCCAGCTTGGTGACGCCTTCCACGAGGTCGGCGATTTCGCTGCCGAATTGGCTTCGAATTTCGTCCCAGGTGAGTGGTGTGTCCTCGATGGTATCGTGCAGGATCGCCGCAGCCAGGCTTTCATGATCCATGCGCATGTTGGCGAGAATTTGCGCGACGGCAACCGGGTGGAGGATGTAGGGTTCGCCGGTTTTGCGGGTTTGGCCTCGGTGAGCAGCTTCGCCCATGTCATAGGCTTTGAGGACCAGGGCAACTTTTTCGGGGCCGAGATAGCTGTTGAGCAGATCCCTGAGCTTCAGGACGGCGTCCGGATATCCTGTGGCAGCTTGCATCGGCGTAGTGCGCAGCCTGTCGATCTCGGGGGTCCGCAATCAGGGAGCGAAGTCGTCTTCCTCGAGCGGTGACTCGAACACTTCGGCGGCTTCGATTTCGGCCTGGATCACGTCTACTTTCTCAGGGTCCACCAACCCACTGGCGATCTCACGCAGAGCGATCACGGTCGGTTTGTCGTTTGCTTCCTCGACCATCGGTTCGGCGCCGTTGGCTATCTGGCGGGCGCGCTTGGTAGCGGTCAGCACCATCTCGAAGCGGTTATCGATCCGTTTGAGGCAGTCTTCAACTGTAATTCTGGCCATGTTTGTCTTTCCAGGAAATCAAAATCAATTTGCGGTTCCGGGCCTTACTGGACCCGGGCTGAACGTACCATTCTATCCAGTTTCAAGCAGTTCCGCCAGAATTTCACGGGTTTTCGCGTTTTCTTCATCCCGGATGGGGCGGCCTTCCCGAATGATGGCGTGGAGGTCGCTCAGAGCCGCTTCGAATTCGTCGTTGATGATAAGAAAATCGAACTCCACGGCATGTGAAATCTCGGCTCGTGCCGCCTCCATGCGTCGGTCTATAACCGCCTCGCTGTCCTGCCCGCGCCCGATCAGGCGCTTGCGCAAGACGTCCAGGGACGGCGGCAGGATAAAGATCGTACGGGCTGCGGAAAAGGTGTCCCGGATCTGTCGCGCACCCTGCCAGTCGATATCGAGCAGGACGTCGTAACCGTCGGCAAGTTGCCGTTCGACTGCTTCACGGCCGGTTCCGTACCGGTGGTCGAACACACGCGCATGTTCGAGGAACGCGCCTTGACTGGCCAGTTCCTCGAATGCTGCATCATCGACGAAGTAGTAATGAACGCCGTCCATTTCTCCCGGCCGCGGTGAGCGCGTGGTGTGCGACACCGACAGGGCGACGTGCTTGTCGCGTTCCAGAAGCGCGTTGACCAGGCTGGTCTTGCCGCCGCCCGAGGGCGCGGATATGACATAGAGCAAGGGTCCGTTCAACTCAAAGCGCTCATTCGATGTTCTGCACCTGTTCACGCATCTGCTCGATCGCGACTTTCAGTTCGACCGCTGCCTGCGTGGTACGGTTGTCAACCGACTTCGAACTCAGAGTGTTGGATTCCCGGTTGAATTCCTGCATCAGGAAGTCCAGCCGTCGCCCCACCGGGTCGTCCCGCTCGAGCACGAGTCGCGCTTCCTTGACATGTGCATTCATCCGGTCGAGCTCCTCGTCGACGTCAATTTTCTGGGCCAGAAATGCGACCTCCTGTTCGAGACGACCGGGATCGAGCGGTTGCTGCAGGTCGGCAATGCGCGCCAGCATCTTTTCTCGCAGGCCATCGCGAATGTCAGGCAACCACTCGCGAACCCGGGCGACCCAGGATTCGATGGTGTCAAGCCGCTCACGGATCGCGGCGGCCATCTCTTCGCCTTCCCGGCCACGGGCCGATTGCAGGCTGGTGGCCGCATCACCGAGCAGCTCCATGGCGGCAGCCTGCAGCGGTTGAGGATCCGGCGCCCGCTCTTCGATCACGCCGGGCCAGCGCAGCAGAGCCATGGGATCTGCAGCCTCCTCGCTTCCGCTGGTTCTCCCGACTTCCGCGTGCAGCTCGAGCAGAGTTTTCAGCAGGTCATGGTTCAAGGCCAGGCTGGACCGCGTCGCCCCCGGCGCGGCCGAGAATCGCAATGCAGCATCAACCTTGCCGCGGCTGAGGTACTCGCCCAGGGTCCGCCTGATATCGGGTTCCAGGACCCGGAACTCCTCTGGAAGTCGCAGGCCAATTTCCAGGTAGCGGTGGTTGACAGAGCGCAGCTCCCAGGCCAGACGGCCAAACTCATATTGCCGTTCGACGCTGGCGAATCCGGTCATGCTGCGGATCATGTCAAGGGTCCTTCTGTGCGTGGCTGAGTCACGGTGATTGTTGCCCGGCGGCTTGGTTGGCACAATGGTACCGGCAAATGGCATTCACGTCAGCGGCCGCGAGGCCAACTCAAGAGTCGTCAGACAGGAAGGGAATATGAGACCCAGTGGCAGAGCACCGGAGCAGATGCGGCCGGTAGCAATTAAGCGCAACTTCACCCGCCACGCGGAGGGTTCGGTACTTATCTGCTCCGGCGACACGCAGGTGCTGTGCACCGCGTCCGTCGAGGATCGGGTGCCGCATTTCCTCCGTGGCAAGGGCGAGGGTTGGGTAACGGCGGAATACGGCATGTTGCCCCGCTCCACGGGCAGCCGCATGGCGCGGGAGGCCGCACGGGGCAAGCAGGGCGGTCGAACATTGGAGATCCAGCGTCTCATTGGGCGATCGCTGCGGGCAGTCGTCGACCGGGCGGCGCTGGGCGAACGCACCATCACGCTCGACTGCGACGTGATCCAGGCAGACGGCGGTACGCGTACCGCCGCCATCACGGGGGCTTACGTGGCCCTGGTGGACGCCTGCCGGTGGCTCGAGGGCCGCGGCGTCACGAGCAAAGATCCGATTCACGGGCAGGTGGCGGCGATTTCCGTGGGGATCTTCGGCAACACGCCGGTACTCGATCTCGATTACCGGGAGGACTCGGTGGCCGAAACCGATCTGAATGTCGTAATGAATGACGGTGGCGCGTTCATCGAGCTGCAGGGCACCGCGGAAGGTCATGCCTTTCACCGCGACGAGCTGGAGCGCATGCTGGACCTGGCGGAGCGCGGCGTGCGCGAATTGATGGTACTGCAGGTCGAGGCCTTGCATGGCTGACGCTCCAACGGCTCGGCGCACGCTGGTTCTTGCCAGCGGTAACGCCGGGAAATTGAGTGAGTTGTCGGCCATGCTGGAACCGCTGGGATGGAGGGTCAGGCCTCAGGGCGAATGGCGCATCGACGAAGCCGTGGAAGACGGCCTGAGCTTCATCGAAAATGCCGTGATCAAGGCGCGGCACGCCGTGCGGTGCACCGGTCTGCCTGCCCTGGGTGACGATTCGGGCCTGGTGGTCGACGCCCTTGGCGGCGAGCCCGGCATCTACTCGTCACGCTATGCGGGTGAAGCGGCAGATGACGAGGCCAATAACGCCAAATTGTTGCAGGCTCTGGCCGGTGTCCAGCGAGAGGCGCGCGGTGCCCATTTCTATTGTGCGATGGCGCTGATGCGGCACGCCAATGACCCGGCGCCGCTGCTGGCGACCGGCAGGTGGCGCGGCCGCATTCTCGACGCGCCGTCAGGCAGTGGTGGCTTTGGCTATGACCCGCTGTTCTGGGTGCCGGAGCAGCGATGTTCTTCAGCGCAGCTTCCCGCCGCGCTCAAGAATCGGCTGAGCCATCGCGGTCAGGCTTTGGCAGCGATGCTGAGGCACATCGAGAACGCGTTCGAAACCGGCGGTTGATCCGGGGCATGCTGGAAACCCCTCCGCTCTCGCTTTATGTCCACTTGCCCTGGTGTGTCCGCAAGTGCCCATACTGTGATTTCAATTCCCATGCAGTCCGGGCGGATTTCGCGGGCGACGAGTACATCGAGGCTCTATTGCGCGACCTGGAATTAGACCTGCCGCTGGTTTGGGGACGTACGGTGCAAAGTGTGTTTTTCGGGGGCGGCACGCCGAGCCTCTTTTCCGCCACGCAGTTTGAGCGGCTATTGAGTGGTTGCCGCGCGCTGCTCCCCTTCAGCCCAGGCCTCGAAATTACCCTCGAGGCCAACCCCGGCACAGTGGAGTACGACAGCTTCACCGCTTACCGGGACGCCGGTATCAACCGGGTTTCGCTCGGCGTTCAGAGTTTCAACGACGCCGCGTTGGCCGGAATAGGCCGGATTCACGGTCGTGAAGAGGTGCTGCGTGCAGTCGACTCTCTCCACGCCGCGGGTATCGACAATTTCAACATCGACCTGATGTTCGCGTTGCCGG
>JAPHSB010000122.1 GCA_026193295.1 Lysobacterales bacterium | reverse complement strand
TCGTGTCACACACGGGTGTTGGCGGCTTCACGCTCGGCGGTGGCTTCGGCCGGCTCAACCGCAAGTATGGCCTGGCCGTCGACAACCTGCTGGCCGCCGACATCGTGACCGCGGACGGACAAGTGCGCACGGTCAGCGCCGAGCAGGATCCCGATCTGTTCTGGGCCATCCGCGGTGGCGGCGGGAATTTTGGTGTGGTGACCCGCTTCCAGTACCAGTTGTATCCGTTCGACCGCAATGTGCTTTCCGGCATGATCGTGTGGCCCGTGGAGCAGGCCCGCGAGGTGCTGACGTTCTACAGCGACTGGTATTCGGGCCTATCCGATGACTTGTATGTTGGGCCGGTGATGGTAACCATGCCGGACGGCACGTCGGTCGTCGGTTTTGAAGTCGTTTACGCCGGCGATCCGGTGCTCGGCGAAAAAGAACTCGAACCGATGCGCCGCATCGGCCAGCCGCTCGACGACGGCATCAAGCTCCAGGACTACACGGTGATGCAGACCAAGGAGGATGCCGCGTTCGCCCACGGGGTCCGCTCCTACATCAAGAACGGCATGGTCAGGGAAATCACCCCCGGCCTGATTGATGCGATGATCGAATCCTTCGTGCCGGATCCGCGACTGGCCATGTTCACGCATACCTCAGGGGGTGCCGTGACCCGGGTCGACGATTTGACCACGGCCTTCCCACACCGTAATGCCGAGACCATGGTGATGGTCGGGGGCGGCTGGATGGACCCGGCGCAGGACGAGGAGGCCATCGGGCTTGCGCGCAATTGGTTTGCGCAACTCGCACCGTTCACCGGCGGTTTCTACGACAACATCGATTTCGACGCCAAGGATCCTGCGGGCGAAAACTACGGCCCGGCCTACTCGCGCCTGGCCGAAATCAAAGGCCGCTACGATCCGGGCAACATGTTCCGCCTGAATCGGAACGTGAAACCTGCGGCATGACAGAACGCTGACGGCTGATGGTCTGTGCGCCCTGACCCCTGCGCTCTGCGTGCTGGGGTCGGGGCGTGCTATCTGTTGCAGCACATGCCATGATAGGTTCGAACCGAGTGTCTTGAGGGGGTTTATTCTTATCCGATGACCATTCCCATCTGGATCGCATTTCTTGTCTTCATCGTGACCATGGTCGCGCTGGACCTCGGCGTATTTCACCGCAAGGACAAGGTCATCACCATACGCAGCGCGCTGGCCTGGAGCGCCTTCTGGATAGCCCTGGCGCTGCTCTTCAACCTGCTGATATACCTGCTGTACGAGAACAACTACGCCTGGGCGAGCCTGGCCACCGAGCAGCTCGATGGCCGACATGCCGCCGCCCAGTACCTGATGGCTTACGTGCTGGAAAAGTCCCTGTCGCTCGACAATATCTTCGTCATCGCCATGGTTTTTTCCTATTTCCGCGTCCCGCTGGCGATGCAGCACCGCGTGCTGTTCTGGGGCATCCTCGGCGCGGTCGTGCTGCGCGGAGTGATGATCGGTTTGGGCGTGGCCCTGATCAACCGCTTCGATTGGGTGACCTACGTGTTCGGCGCCTTTCTCCTGTACTCGGCGGTGCGCATGCTGATGCTGCGCCACGAGAATATCGAGCCGGGCGACAATCCGCTGGTCCGGCTGGCCAAGCGCTGGGTACCCATGACGCATGAGTTCCACGGGCACCAGTTCCTGGTGAAAGTGGACGGCAAGCTGGTGGCTACGCCGCTGTTGCTGGCGCTGCTGCTGGTCGAGAGCAGCGACGTGATGTTCGCGGTGGACTCGATTCCGGCCGTGTTCGCGGTCACACGCGACCCCTTTATCATCTTCACGTCGAATGTGTTCGCCATCCTGGGGCTACGCTCGCTGTATTTCGTGCTGGCAACCTACATGGAGAAATTCCGCTACCTGAAACACGCGCTGGTATTCGTGCTGGCCTATGTGGGTGTGAAGATGATAATCAGCAACCACTATCACATACCCGACGGCGCCTCGATGGCCATCATCATCGGTATCCTGCTGGTGGGTGTCGTGGCGTCGATGTACGGGGGCAGCAAAGACCCGGTTCCGCTGCGCTCACCGCTGGAGTGAGCGCCCGCCAAAGGCTGCTGGATTGAATGTGCTGCCGGATTTGATAGCCTGTAGCGCATGACGTCCAAAATCAGAAAATCCGTATTATTCGTCTGTATGGGCAATATCTGCCGCTCACCTGCTGCCGAAGGCGTGTTCCGCAAGCTGGTCGTGGACGCCGGGCGCGATCACGAGTTCCAAATCGACTCAGCCGGCACCCACGGCTACCACGTCGGGCACCCGCCCGACAGCCGCATGCTGGCGGCGGCACGAGCGCGAGGTTACCTGCTGGACAGTCAAGCCCGGCGCCTCGAGCCGGCCGACTTCGATCGCTTCGGCCTGATCGTAGCGATGGATGACGATAACTTCGATAACATCCGCGCGTTGCACCCCGGCGCCGGAGCCGAGGTCGTGCGCATGTGCGATTTTCGCGATCAGCGCAGTGAAACCGAGGTGCCCGATCCCTACTACGGCGGCGCGGCGGGCTTCGAACAGGTGCTGGATATCCTCGAGGACGCCTGTGCGAACCTGCTGCGGCAAGTCTGAGCCGCAGCGCGGCCATCATGCTGCGGGACTATCCCCCCATCCTGGATGAACTGGGCCGCGGCGCGCCTGTCGCGCTGAAGGGCCTGGGTGGCGGTTGCATCGCGGACGCCGCGGTCGCTGAATTTGCCGATGGCTACAAGGTGTTCGTCAAGCGAATGGCCGGTGTGCCAGGCATGTTTGAAAGCGAGGCCGCGGGGCTGCACGCGCTGGCGGCAAGCGGCGCGATTCGTGTGCCGCAGGTGCTGGCGCTGTCACGCGACGCCCTGGTGCTTGAAATGATTCAGGCCGGCCCTCGCCGACGTGACTTCTTCGAAGACTTCGGGCGGCGCTTCGCGGCCCTGCACCGGCACCGCGGCAAGACCTGCGGTTTCTCCCACGACAATTTCATTGGCGCCACACCGCAGCCCAATCAGCCCCTCGACGGGTCATGGGAGAGCGCCGGCGAAGACGACGGTTCCGGTTGGCCCGCGTTCTTTCTCGAACGCCGGCTGCGCTTCCAGGTCCGCCTCGCCGCCGAGCGGGGAGGTGATGAACTGCTGCGCCTGCTGGGCCGGTCAGAGAAGCGCATTATGGAGATGCTTGGCTGTGCGCTCGAGCCCCCGGTTATCCTCCACGGCGACCTGTGGGGCGGCAATTACATCGTGGATGAAGCCGGCGAGGCCTGCCTGATCGATCCGGCCGTCTACTACGGCCACCGCGAAGCCGACCTGGCGATGACCCGGCTGTTCGGGGGCTTCGACCGCAGCTTTTATGCCGCCTACGCGGAAGCAGCGCCGCTGGCGGCCGGGCACGAGGAGCGCCTGCCGATTTACCAGCTCTACCATGTTCTGAATCACTTCAACTTGTTCGGCGGCGGGTATTATGATCAGAGTCAGCGCATTCTCCAGCGCTACGCCGCCGGCTGAAGCTACCTACCCCGGAGTCAGAAATGTCCAGAGCAGACCCTGTCCCCCGCAACAAGGAAGACGATTACTCACCGGAGCAAGCCACGCAGCGCCGGGAATTCGTGACGTCGAAAACCGGCGCCAGGCTGGATGCCGTCGGCAGCTACACCATCGATCCGCAGGTGACCCGCGGCAATATTGAAAACTTTATCGGCGCCGTGCAGATGCCGCTGGGGCTGGCCGGGCCGCTGCGCATCGTCGGCGAGCACGCGCAGGGGGATTTCTACGTGCCGCTGGCCACCACCGAGGGCACGCTGGTGGCCAGTTACAGCCGCGGCATGCGGGTGATCAGCGAATGCGGCGGCGTCAGGACCACGGTGGTCAAGCACTCGATGCAGCGGGCGCCGGTGTTCCTGTTTGCCGATGCCCTGCAGGCGCGCGAATTCGGGGAGTGGCTGGTCAGCGAGTTCGACGCCATCAAGGCGGCCGCGGAAGCCACCACCAGCAGCGGCAGACTGGTCGAGATCGAGCAGTACCCGATCGCCAACATGTTGTACACCCGCTTCTGCTACACCACCGGGGACGCCGCCGGCCAGAACATGACCGGCAAGGCGACCTATGTTGCCTGCGAGTGGATCAGGGCGCACCATCCGCTGCAGCCGCGCTATGTTCTTTCCGGAGCGATCGACACCGACAAGAAGCACTCGGCCATGAACATGATCCAGACGCGCGGCAAGCGGGTCATTGCCGAATTCGTGCTCAAACGCGACATCGCGCGTGAACGGTTGCGGATCGATACCGCGGATCTGTACCGTTACCGGCAGATTGCCGCGGTCGGCGCGCTACAGGCCGGTTCCGCCTACAGCGGCGCGCACTCGGCCAACGGCATCGCTGCGCTGTTCATCGCCACCGGCCAGGACGAAGCCAACGTGGCCGAATCGCACGCCGGCATCACCTATGGGCAGTTGCTGGACAATGGAGACTACTACTGGTCGGTCACGCTGCCCGCCGTGATCTGCGCTACCCATGGCGGAGGCACCGGCCTGCCGACCCAGCACGAGTGCCTGGAAATACTGGGTTGTTGTGGCACCCGCAAAGCCGACAAGTTTGCCGAGATCGTGGCCGCCGTCGTGCTGGCCGGCGACGTATCGCTGACCTCGGCCGTGCTGGCCGGCGACTGGGTCACCAGCCACGAAGCCCTGGGCCGTAACCGCTGAGCAAAATGGTCATGAATACCGAAATGATCCGCACCGGCAAGGAATACATCGACAGCCTGCGTGGCCGTAAGCTGGAAGTCTGGTTGTTCGGCGAGCGTGTCGACGAACCCGTCGACCACCCGATGATCCGCCCTTCGGTCAACGCGGTCGCCGCCACCTACGACCTGGCCGAGGCCAATCCGGAACTGGCTACGGCGGTGTCCCCGTTCACCGGCGAGCGCATCAACCGCTTCCTGCACATCGCCGGCAGCCGCGAGGACGTGGTGATGCAGAACAAGATGCAACGCCGGCTGGGGCAGTTGACCGGCACCTGTTTCCAGCGCTGCGTCGGCATGGATGCATTCAATTCGCTGCATTCCGTCACCTTCGAAATCGACGAGGCGCACGGTACGCCCTACCACCAGCGCTTTGTCGATTTCGTCACCTTTGCGCAGACCCGTGGTTACGTGATCGGTGGCGCGATGACGGATGTGAAGGGTGATCGCGGCAAGCCGCCGCATGCCCAGGCCGATCCCGACCTGTACGTGCATGTCACCCGGCGCAGCGAGGACGGTGTCTGGATCAGTGGCGCCAAGGCGCACCAGACCGGCTGCATCAACTCGCACTGGCTGGTCGTGATGCCGACCCTCAGGCTCGGCGAGGCGGACAGGGACTACGCCATCGTCGGCGCGCTGCCGGTCGATGCAGAGGGCATCACCTACGTCTATGGACGCCAGTCCTGTGATACGCGCAGCATGGAAGAGGGCGACGTCGACGTGGGTAATGCCCGCTACGGCGGCCAGGAAGCCATGGTGATCTTCAAGGACGTGTTCATCCCGAACGAGTACATCTTCATGGACGGCGAATACGACTTCGCCGCCATGCTGGTCGAGCGCTTCACCTGCTACCACCGGCGCAGCTATGTCTGTAAGTCGGGTGTCGGCGATGTCCTGATTGGCGCCGCCGCGGCGATCGCCGATTACAACGGGGTGGAAAAGGCTTCCCACATCCGTGACAAGCTGGTGGAGATGACCCACCAGAACGAGACCATCTACAGCACCGGCATCGCCGCCTCCTACCAGTCACAGCGCATGAAATCCGGTGTCTGGCAGTGCGACGACATGATCGCCAACGTCTGCAAGCACCACGTCACGAAGATGCCTTACGAACTGGCGCGCCTGGCCCAGGACCTGGCCGGCGGCCTGGTGGTGACGCTGCCATCGCAGCAGGACCTGGATCATGATGAGCTGGGGCCGCTGCTCGAGAAATACCTGCAGGGACGTCGGGGGGTGTCGACCGAAGCGCGGGTGCGTATTCTGCGGCTGATCGAGAACATGACGCTGGGGCGCAACGCGGTCGGCTACCTGACCGAGTCCATGCACGGCGCCGGCTCACCGCAGGCGCAGCGCGTGCAGATCGCCCGCCAGGCCCAGCTGGAGTTCAAGAAACAACTGGCCCGCGCGCTGGCCGGAATCCCGGTGGAGGACGCGGACCTGTCCGGGGAGGATTTGGTAGATTACATGGCCCGCGTGTTCCAGCCGGAGTAGTGCGGTTGCCCCGGCCCAAGTCTCGAATCGCCATGAGATATTTACGTCTCTGCTTCGCTTGTCTCGTGCTGGCACTGGCCGCGGCCAGTTCGTTACATGCGGCCCCTACGGCTCGTCCAGTTGCGGCGCCGAAAACTGTTCTGTTCGTCGGGAACAGCTTCACTTTTTACAACAACAGTCTGCATACGCACCTGCGGCAGCTGCTTATTGCTGCCGATCCAGAGCTGGTCTTTCCGGACAGCCTGAAGTCCATGACCATCTCCGGCGCGCGGCTGGCGGATCATGAAGGCGGCTTGAAACAGATGCTGGAAAGCTACGATTGGGATGTCGTCGTGTTGCAGGGCCACAGCCTGGAAGCCGTTGACCCCGAACAGTCCAGGGCCTTCCGGTCCTCCGTCGAGCGCTTCGCGCAACTCATTCGCGACGATGACGCCAGGCCCATGTTGTTTATGACGTGGGCTTACTCGGGTCAGCCGGGCATGACGGCCGATCTCGACCATGCCTACCGATCGATCGGCGACGAGGCCGGTGTGCTCGTGGTTCCCGTCGGCCTGGCGTTTGCCCGCGCAGGCGAGGAGATCGAGGGTATTGAGCTGCGCACGGCAGACGGTAAGCACCCCACACTGGAAGGCACCTACCTGGCCGCCTGTGTGTTTTACGGGGCCTTGTTTGCGCTGTCGCCGCTGCCGCTGACCTACGACGCGGGTCTGGACCCCGCGCTGGCGAGGGATCTGCGCCGTGTTGCCTGGCAGACCCTCGAGAGTTATTACGGTAGCAACCAGCGATGAAGGGCAGGGCGGTGCTGCTGGCCTGCGTGGCGATTGTCATGCTGTCCAGTCTGCTGGCCTCGTGGATCCAGTCCGCCGGCGGCAGGGTACAGGTCGAGGACATCAAGATTCCGACCCACAACGGGCAGTGGGTGGTCGGCGATCTGTTCAGGCCGCGCAGCGCGACCGCTGAAAGCCCGGCTCCCCTGGTGATCGTCGTCCCTGGCTTCCAGCGCTCGAAGGAGGCGCTGTCGAATGTCGCCATCGAACTGGCTCGCCGCGGTATCGTTGCGATCTCGATCGACCCTTATGCACAGGGCGGTTCCAGCGCGTCATTGAGCCGCATCGCCGCAACCACCGAAGGCTATGGCATGTTCGGCCTGGTCGACTACGCGGCCGCAAGTTCTAATCTGAACTATATCGATCAGACCCGCATCGGGGCGACCGGGCATTCCGCCGGTGGCAATGCGGCGATCCGGGGCGCCGACTTTTTCGGCAGGGAGGCGCTGGCAAGCGGCAGGCCGAGCAAGCTGCACTCGGTGTACGTGTCCGGCTACGTCCTGACGCTTACCGACGAGGTTTTGGCCTCGGTGCGTTCGAATGTCGGCATGAGCTACGCCCTCTACGACGAGGGCGCTTACCGCAACGAGTTGCGGCACGGTGACATGCGGCTGGCGCCAGAGGCTCTGCGGCTGGTGAATTCCGCAGGTGATGCGGCAGCGGGTTTTGTCGAGGAAGTAGAACTTGGGCGCTATTACGGGGATGCGGCGAAGCGAACCTTGCGCGTGGTGCACAACGAACGCGTGCTGCATCCGTTCCAGCCCTACATGGTCGAAGCCACTGCCAACCAGATCGAATACTTCGAACGGGTGTTCGGGCTGGAGAGCGGCCTGTCCAGCCATGACCAGGTCTGGTACTGGAAGGAATTGCTGGGCGTCATCGCCTTGATCGCGTCGCTGGTGGCGCTGCTGCCGCTAGCCCGCATCCTGCTGCGAATCCCGGCCTTCCAGCCGTTGGTGCATGCTCTGCCCCCAGCCCTGCCGCGGCCCGAGGGCGCGGGAAAATGGCTTTTCTGGGGCATGTTCGTCCTCGCGGCGCTGATT
>JAPHSB010000034.1 GCA_026193295.1 Lysobacterales bacterium | reverse complement strand
TGGCTCACTTTATCATCTAAAACTTGTAACCCGGTTCTGAGCGCTGGTTTTCTACCCGAGTCCACAAGGAGCACGAAAATGTTGAAGCCCTTGTCACAGCTGTGGGTCATTGCGATCCTTCTGTTGTTTACCCACCCCGCAGAGGCCGCCCGGACAGACGTTGTCTACATGCACAACGGCGACCGGGTCACCGGCGAAATCAAATCGCTGTTCCGCGGCCGGCTCGAATTCAAGACGGACCACATGGGTACCCTGCTGATCGACTGGGAAGACATCAAGCAAGTCATCAGTGACACCGGGCAATCGGTGGAGCTGACCGGTGGGCAGCGCTTTTATGGACCGCTGGAAAAGCCGACAGACCCGAACATGGTCGCGGTAAAAACCGAAAGCGGCGTGGTTGGCCTGGCGGTCCGCGACGTGAGTGCTATGTATCCGGTGAAGACAACCTTTTGGCAACGATTGGAAGTCAGCTTCAGACTGGGATTCAACTGGGACAAATCCAGTGAAGTGGGCAAGTACAACGTGGGTACGAGCGCCGTTTACCGTGATCCGGAATTCGTTAGCCGTATAGGCTTCTCTTCTGAATTCACCACGCAGTCGGGCCGGGACACGAACAGCCGCGCCAGCCTTAATGCCAGCCACCTGAGATTTCTGCAAAACAAGCAATTCCGTACCTATTTTGGCAACCTCGATCACAATGAGAATCTGGGCCTGAAGCTGCGAAGCCTTGTCGGTGCGGGCTATGGGTGGATTCCGATTCGCAGCAGGCATACCTGGTTTTCCGCCATGATAGGTTTAGCTGCGAATCGCGAAATTCCGGTTCAAGGGAATGAACAGAATAATATCGAAGGGGTGCTTGGCGCTTCCTTCGAATACTTCAAGTATGCGGTGCCCAAGAAATCATTTACCAGCGACCTGATCATCTATCCCAGTCTGAATGAAGGTGGCCGGGTGCGCGCCGAATTCAAAACCAATTTCGACATCGAGCTCTACCGGGACCTGTTTTGGGGCATGGAGTTCTACACCAGTTACGACAGCGATCCGATCACCCAGGGAGCGGAAACCACTGATTACGGAATCAATTCTTCCGTGGCCTACAAGTTCTAACGAGAGGGCACTGCATGAACACAAAGATTCACGGCGAACCAGCGGTCCATGCGGACCGGCCAGTGAGCAGGGCTCGGCTGGCCATCGGGGGTGTATTGTTCGTCGGAGGATTCCTCAGCCCGCTGCTGATTCCCCTGGTAACGCAATCCGACCTGCCCGCCAACTGGAAGGCGGTGCTGTCCACGGGGTTGGTCGCCGGCCTGCCGGAAGTTGGCATGGTCCTGGCCGCGGCCGTACTGGGCAAACAGGGCTTCGCGTTACTCAAACAAAAACTTTTCGCGTTGCTGCACAAACACACCGCGCCAGCCGCGGTCAGCGTCGGCCGCTACCGCTTCGGCCTGGTCATGTTTTGCATACCGCTACTGGCAGGGTGGCTGAGTCCGTACCTGGTGCGTGTGCTGCCCGCGTTGAGCCTGGAACAGGGCTCACTGATGCCGTTGATCCTGCTGGACCTGATGTTCGCGTCCAGCTTCCTGGTGCTGGGCGCGGATTTCTGGGAAAAAATCCGGCGCCTCTTTGTCTACTCGCAGCCGCCTGGCAGCGCTTGACCGCACGCGTCAGCCCGCAGTTTCTAGAATCCAGCCGGCAACGTTCTGGTCAGATTGAGCCGGACTGACGTGTCCTTGGCAGAACCGGGCCAATTGTCGTAGACCAGGCTGGTCTGGACTTCCGCGTAAACGTTCCAGCTGCCTTTTTGCCGGGTAACACTTTTCCGACACGAACGGCTATGGGCATGTAGACCTTGTCGGAGTACCAGCAGACCATGAGCGTCGAGCTCGAAGAGCCCTACATCCTGCTGCACGACAAGAAGATCAGTAACGTGCGCGAAATGCTGCCGCTGCTGGAAGCCGTTGCCAAGTCGGGCAAGTCCCTGCTGATCGTTGCCGAGGACGTCGAAGGCGAGGACATGATCAAGGCCGGTATCCTGGATCCGACCAAGGTCGTGCGCACCGCGCTGCAGAACGCCGCGTCAATCGCCGGCCTGATGATCACCACCGAGGCCATGGTCGCCGAACTTCCGAAGGAAGAGGCGCCGATGGGCGGCGGTGACATGGGTGGCATGGGCGGCATGATGTAAAGCAGCCCTGGCCTGCAAAACCCGGGGTCGGAGTTTTTACTCTGACCCCATTTTTACCGAGACCCCGCCATTGGCGGGGTTTCTTTTTGGGCTTTCGCTGGTGCTGCTGCATCCCGCAAGGAGGGGCCGGCATGCGCCCGCGCAACAACAGGCGGCCAATCCGGTTTCCGCCCCGATGACTTGACACCCGCGCGGTTTCCGGGCACAAATTGGGCAGGCGAAAGCTGCGAGGTCGCCGTGACGTGCACCGATCGACCTCGCCACAGGGATCATGGATGTAAGTGGGGTGAATGCTTATGATCGATCGAGGGACCAGGGAAAGAGTTGTCAGGGTTCACAACCTGCAAGAGTATTTCCATGATTCCATCAATGACGTTGTCGCCAGACAACGCGTCGAAATCGACCCCCATGCCGCGCACTACGTCGTCAACCTCCTGACCATTTTTTCCCGTTCCAACGAGCTGTACGAGGAACACGCCGAGCACTATGGCCTGAGGCCGCTGGCCCTGATGCTGGCCGAGGCGGCGAACACCGACCGGTTCGATCAGCGTAACCACCTGTTGCAGCGCATCGGTGACGTGGCCCTGTTCATCGCCGGGTTCTTTGCCGACGGGCTCGCCGGCAAGGCGGTGGATGTGGACTACTACATCTACATGGGCGGCAACGCCTACGATTCCCTCTCGGAAGAAATCCGCGGCACCTTCCGCGGCCGTGCCTTCGCGCCCGTCTACAAGGAACTGGCGGCCAAGTTCCAGGTGCTGGTCGACGTGCTTAATGAGATGGCCGACGGCGCCCGCGAGAGTTCCGATATCAATCTGCTGCGCGCTTACGAGGTGTGGCTGAAAACCGGAAGCCGCAGAGCCGAAGCGCTGTTGCGTCAGAGCGGGGTCGAACCGATGCAGACACACCTGAGCCGCCGGCACTGAGCGATGCTCGAACGCCTGCAGCAGCAGCTCCACGACATCAACCGCTCCGACACGGGATACGACATCCGCGATTTTCTGGTGACCGATGCCCGTATCGCACGTGCAATCAGCGGCGGGGACACCCTGACCGACAGCGGCGAGACCCTGCTCCTGCAACAGGACGAGCACGGCATCGCGCTGTCGCTTTATCTCGACGAGGCGATACTGGACCGGCTGCAGGCCGACGATCCGGCGGTGGCGCTGAGATCCGGCTTGCTGGACGATCTGTGCAAAGTCATCGAAGGACTCAGCCACTTCAATTACGTGGCGTGGCGGGCGAGCCGGGATCGGTCCGTCACTCTGCTGGAACTCGAGTTGCAGGCGGAGGTGGACAAGTTTGTCAGCACCATGCAGCTCGCCCGCGAGGAGCGGGATGCCGAGTTGATGAACGGGCTGCACACCCGCCTGTTCCACAACGCCCGCTTTCACGACCACTTGAGTCGCCGCCAGCGCGAACGCTACCGGGCAGCCAGCGAATACGCGGCTCGATTCTGCCAGTCCCTGGGGCCTCGCTTGCGCGAGTGGGGCGGGGACGTCCTCCCTGAGCTGCGCCGCTTCTACCGGATGTCGCTCAGCGACAAAATCGGCCATATCCATGCGCGTGCCTGGG
>JAPHSB010000143.1 GCA_026193295.1 Lysobacterales bacterium | reverse complement strand
CCAAGCGCCTGAAGGCGGGCGAGGAGTCCATGGTGGGCCTGGCAGTGATGGGCGAGAAGGACGAACTTCTGGTCTGGGCCGGACAGCGCTACCTGCGCATGGGCCTGAAAGACATCGAGCACTTCCGCGGCGACCGCGCCCACCGTGGTCGCAAGCTGCCGCGCGGTTTCCAGCGGGTCAGCAAGATCGAGCTCGGCTAGGGCCGGTCAACGCATGACGCCGCCCATCACGGCGCCTCGGGCGGGCGTATCGATCAACACGCCGGGGTTCATCATTCCGTGTGGGTCCAACGCCCGGCGCGCGCCGGCGAAGGCGGCGCGAAACAGCGCGGGAGACTGCGTGTCGTAGCCCGACGGGCGATGGTCGCGCCCGACCGCGTGGTGATGGGTTATCGTGCCGCCCAGGCTGGTGACCGCCTCATTTGCCGCCAGCTTGATCTCGCGCCAGCGGGCAAGCATCGAGGCCATGTCACCACGTTTGCTGCCCAGGGCGTAAAAGGTAAAGTACGGCGCCGGGCCATCGGGATATACATGCGTGAAGCGACAGCTGAGCTGGCTCTGGCCGCCGGTCAATTCACGCAATGCCTTGTTCACGCGTTCCTTCACGCCCGCGTAGAAGTCTTCGAAGCGGTCCCAGGTAATGGCGGTTTCGAAGGTGTCGGCAATGACGCCGGCCGGCGTCAGGTAATTGCGGTAATAGGGCATGCGAAGAAACTGCTTGCGCCAGGCGCCGGCGGCGCCCTTGCGGTGTTCCCCCTCCTCCGCTGCGCTCACCTTGTCGCCCGCCAGCGAGCGATCGACGGCATCCTGATCCCAACGGCCACCATGATCGGCAGCCAATTCCAGCGCGCGGCCGATCCAGGAATGCAGCGGATGGTCGGCCGACTCGAAGGCCAGCACCAGCACGGCGCAGTTGCCGTCTCCGACCCCGTTCAACACCGCTTCCATGGGATCCAGCAGGCGGCAGTTGCTGGGGAACAGGCCCGACTGGCTGATTGCGCGAACGGCTTCGCATGCATTCTTCATGCCGCTGAAGGTCACGCTGGCGGCCGCTCTGAACCGTGGACGGTCCTGCAGGCGCACCCAGGCCCGGGTGATGAACCCCAGGGTGCCTTCCGAGCCGATCATCAGGCGGTCCGGGGAAGGACCGGCGCCGGAGCCTGGCAGGCGCCGGCTCTCCAGGGCTCCGCTCGGCGTCAGCATCCGCACGCTTTCGACGAAGTCGTCGATGTGCGTGTAGTTGGTGGCGAAGTGACCACCCGCGCGGGTGGCGATCCAGCCGCCCAGGGTGGAGAACTGGAAGCTCTGGGGAAAATGGCGCAGGGTCAGCCCCTGCGGTTTCAGGACTGCCTCGAGCTCCGGGCCCAACGCACCCCCCTCAATCAGTGCCGCCCGGCTACTGCGATCGATCTCGACCACGCGGTTGAGGTACTGCATATCCACGCTGATCACCGCCGAGTAATCACCGCCCACGTCCGGCTCCACGCCGCCGCAGACACTGGTGCCGCCGCCGAACGGTATCAGCGCGGCGCCGGCGCCGTCGGCAAAGTCCATGAGCGCCGAAATATCCTGCTCCGTGCGAGGGAAAGCGACCCAGTCGGGCGGACAGGGCATTTTCCGCAACTGCATGCGAACCATGTCGGCAAACGACTTCCCGTAGCCATGGGTGACGCGGTCATAAGGCGTCGCCGACAGGATTTGGGACAGCGCATCCGGAGCGGCTACGCGCGGCGCAGGCAGTTGAAATTCCTCCAGGACCGGCTCCGGTCCCGGCTTGGTGTCCGCACCCAGCCCGGCGGCCAGGTGAGCCAACTGCCCTACTTCAGCTGGCAGCAGGGCCTCGTCGGTGTAGCCCCAACCCCAGAAACACAACTCTTTGCGATGGGCCAACGTGGCAGGCATTCTGCTACTCCTTCGATCAGGCCTGGAACATCGCCCGGGTCCTTTCGAGCGCGTCGACCAGGACGTCCACTTCCTCGACCGTATTGTAGAGACCAAAAGACGCGCGCGCCGTCGCCGGCACGTTGAAGAATTGCATCACTGGCATCGTACAGTGATGGCCAGTGCGCAGCGCCACGCCGTAGTGGTCGACGATGGTGCCGAGGTCGTGAGGGTGGATTTCTCCCAGGGTAAAGCTGATCACGCCGGCCTTTTTGGCCGCGGTGCCGATGATGCGCAGACCTTCGATCGCTGCCAGTTTTTCCGTGGCGTAAGTCAATACCGCGTTCTCGTGGGCCTCGATGGCATCCGTTCCCAGGCCTTCAAGGTACTCGACGGCTGCGCCCAGGCCGACGCCGCCGGCAATATTTGGCGTGCCGGCTTCGAACTTGGCCGGTAGCCGGTTCCAGGTGCTTTTCTCAAACGTTACGCGCTCGATCATCTCGCCGCCGCCCTGCCAGGGGGGCATCTCTTCCAGCGTCGCCTCGCGCGCCCACAACGCGCCGATGCCGGTCGGGCCGTACATCTTGTGCCCGGACAGGCAATAGAAGTCGCAGCCCAACGCCTGCACGTCGACGTGCGTGTGTGGCATGGCCTGCGCGCCGTCGACCAGCACCGGGATGTCGAAGCGCCGGGCCAGGCGGCACACTTCGGCCACCGGGTTGATGGTGCCCAGGGCGTTCGAGATATGCACGACGCCAAGCAGTTGGACCCGCTCCGACAGCATGGCCTCGAGCGCATCCAGTTCCAGCTCCCCGCGCTGGTTGATGGGCGCCACCTTGAGCACGGCGCCGGTCTGCTCGCACAGCATCTGCCAGGGCACGATGTTCGAGTGATGCTCCATGTGCGTGACCAGGATTTCATCACCCGGATGCAGCTTGGGTCGCAGGAAACTCTGTGCGACCAGGTTGACGGATTCCGTCGTGCCGCGCGTGAGAATGACTTCACGTTCACTGGCCGCATTGATGTGAGCGGCCAACCGCCGCCGCCCGCCTTCATAAAGATCGGTGGCCTCCTGGCTGAGCGTATGCACACCCCGGTGCACATTGGCATTGTGCTCACGGTAGAAGCGGTCGGTGGCTTCGATGACGGCCAGCGGGCGCTGCGCCGAGGCAGCCGTGTCCAGGTAGACCAGGGGCTTGCCATGGACGGTCCGCTGCAGGATGGGAAAGTCCGCGCGGACCCGCTGCACGTCGAATGGGATCTTTGTGGTCACATCTGTCCTCGATCGCGGCTGAAGCCGCTCCCACGCAATTTCTTACACATCTGTATCCGTCGGCATGGCGGCATCCAGCAGCTCGGCGATCCGCTCGGCCAGTCCGCGTCCACTGACGCGGTCAGTGACGGCGTGGCAAAAGGCCGTCGTCAGCATGCGGCGCGCCGCCGCTTCGTCGAGGCCACGGCTGCGCAGGTAAAAAATGGCAGCCTCGTCCAGCTGCCCCACGGTGGCGCCATGGCTGGCCTCCACCTCGTCAGCATAGATTTCCAGCTCCGGCTTGGTATCCATTTCGGCCAGCGGCGACAGCAGAAGGTTGGCGTTGGACTGGCGCACGATCGAACCATCCGCACCTGGCTGGATCAGAGCACGGCCGTTGAATACACCACGGCTACGGCCGCCCAGCACACCGCGGAAAAACTGCTCACTGCGGCAGCCGGCCGCCAGGTGCTCGACACTCACGTGATTGTCCAGGTGTCGTTTGCCGTCAAGCACGAAAGCACCGGCTATGTCTGCAGTCGCGCCCGGCCCCGCGAGACGCACCGTGATCTCATGCCGGGCCAGGCTGGCACCCAGGTCAAAGCCCCGGTAAACGTAACTGCTATCTGCTGCTTGCTCCAGCATCGTCGAGGTAAGCAGCACTTCCTGGTCCGATTCGGCCTGCACGCGAACATGGCCAAAAACAGCCCCGTCACCGAGTTCTGCCTGACAGAGCACATTCAGACCGCCGGTTACCGCCGCCATGCTTTGGTACTGTTCGACCAGGTCCAGCCGAGCACCGTGGTCGAGCAAAACAAACAGGCGGAATTGCTTCATCACCGCAGCCGTTCCCGGCAATGAAACCCAGCGCAGAAGCAGCCGGCCCGCCTCCCGTCCCGCGGCCACGTGCACCAGCAGGCCTTGTTGAGCCAGTGCGGTGTTGAGAGCCGCAAACGCCCGTGATGGTCCGTCAAGCTCAATTGCCTCGAACATGGGCCTCAGGCGCTCCTCGAAATGCCCGATGCCCTCGGCCAACGACATCAGGGTAACCCCGTCCGGGATGGCCGCAGCTGACCAGGCCGGCACACCATCGAGGATGTCAACGATGGCGGCACGGTCGCACAGCGGCGCCGGCATCGCGATCGCCCGCCCCGCCTCCCCCTGCGCTGCGTCCGTTGCAAGCGCCAGGTCGTCGAGCACCCGCAGCGGTGTGTATTTCCATGCCTCGACCTTGCGGTGTGGCAGCCCGCTGGAACGAAAATGGCCGGCCGCGCTCTGCCGGAGCGCCTGCAGCCAGGCCGGCCCGGAAGCCGGCTGCAGCGCCGCCAGCGCATCCGACCAGCGGTCCGCCAGGTTGGCCGGCGGGGTATTCATGCCGGATTCGCTCCTGCGAGAGGCTTGATTCCGCCCTGCTCCAGCCAGGTGTAACCCTGTTCTTCGAGCTTCAGCGCCAGCTCCGCATCGCCGCTGGCGACGATCTTGCCGTCGGCCAGCACATGCACGAAATCAGGCACGATGTGTTCCAGCAGCCGCTGGT
>JAPHSB010000113.1 GCA_026193295.1 Lysobacterales bacterium | reverse complement strand
GGTCCTACGCGTGCGGTATGCTTCGCCGGTGAATGCCCTCCGCGAAAAGCTGGCACAAAAACCCGAGTACCTGCTGTTCCTGCTGGGCGCGGCGGCTTCGCTGGCGTTCGCCGTCTGGCAGGCGCTGCTGAACAACTTTGTCATCGAGCAGGCAGCCTTCACGGGCCGTGAAATCGGCATCCTGCAGAGCCTGAGGGAGGTGCCGGGCTTCCTGGCTTTCACCACCGTGCTGGTGCTGCTGCTGATGCGCGAGCAGACTTTTGCCCTGCTGGCTGTCTTGCTGCTCGGCGCCGGCGTTGCGCTGACCGGCTACTTACCCTCCGAGTACGGCCTGTATTTCACGACCCTGCTGATGTCAACGGGCTTTCACTACTTCTATACCGTGCAGCAGTCACTCACATTGCAATGGGTCGATAAGGTGCGGGCGCCGGAAGTGATGGGGCGCCTGTCCTCGGTTTCGTCGATGGCCGCCCTGGCCGCCTATGCCGTGGTGTGGATTGGCATGCAATACTTCGATTTGCCATATGGTGGCCTGTACCTGCTGGCGGGAGGAATCACGGCGTTGGTCGCCCTGGCCTCCTTCTTCGTCTTTCCGACCTTTCCGCAACTGGTGCCGCAGCGCAAGCACCTGCTGATGCGCCGGCGCTACTGGCTGTATTACGCGCTGACCTTCATGAGCGGTGCACGCCGCCAGATTTTCATCGTGTTCGCAGGTTTCCTGATGGTCGAAAGATTTGGCTTTTCGGCCGCCAACATCGCCTTGCTGTTCCTGATCAATCACACGTTCAACGCATGGATCGCGCCCAAGGTCGGGCGCTTTGTCAGCCGCTTCGGCGAACGCACTGCGCTCACCCTGGAATACGGCGGCCTGATCATCGTGTTCACCGCTTATGCTTTCGTGCAGACGGCCTGGCTGGCGGTGATCCTCTATGTTCTTGATCATCTGCTGTTCGCGATGGCCATCGCCATCCGCAGCTATTTTCAGAAGATCGCCGACCCTGCGGACATCGCGTCCACGGCCGGCGTATCGTTCACGATAAACCACATTGCCGCGGTGGTGATCCCGGTCACATTTGGCCTGGTCTGGCTGTATTCGCCGGCCGCGGTATTCCTGGCGGGGGCCTCGATGGCGGCGCTGTCGTTACTGCTGTCACGGATGGTGCCCCGCAACCCGGCGGAGGGCAACGAGGTGACCAGCCCGCATATTTCACCAAGGCGGACCGGGTTATCCGAATTATCTTCCTGAAAATGCGGGTTTGCGCCCTGGCGCTGCGCCGTTAGCGCTTCACGTAACGGTAGCGCTCGCTCATGCGTCGCAGGCAGACGTCGAAGGTGCGGCTGATCTGGGTGGTGTTGCGGATGCGCTCGATTTTCGGCCAGGTGGCGCGGCGGCCGGCCAGGATCATGGCCTCCATCTGCTTTGGCCCGACGTCGTGGAACACGCGGCCGATGCTGAACAGGCTCTTCTCCGGGAAAATGTTGATATCGCCGCTGTAGTTCTGGCGTGCCACCGCGTGGGCCCGCTTGATCAGGTTGCCGACACCGGGCAGGTTGAAGTGTTGCTGCACCAGTTCCAGCAGGTGTTCGATCTGCACCATCGGCGCCTTGATGACGACATCCTGCAGAAACGGAATCAACCCTGTCTCGTCCATTTCCTCGTTCAGGAAAGGCACCACGAAGGGATTGGTCTGGCTGACGATGTAGTGATTGATGTTATGCAGCCGATTGACCTTTTCCTTGGGGATATCGTCGTGCACGGAGCCATCGATCCATCGATTCTGCGGCATATAGGCTACCGATTTGCCCTCGAAATTTTTGGCCCGTAGCTGCACCGGTGGGAGGATGCCCGGAATGGTTGATGACGCCAGGGCTGCGCGGCGAATCAGGACGTTGGGCGCCGTCAGGTAATTGAGCAGGCGCGGGAATTGGTGCGAGTCCGCCGGAGATACCGAGATGTTCAGGATGCGGTTGGTGTGCTGGTAAGCCTCGAGGAAGGTCATGTCGGGGATCGCCTGGTTGATGCAATTCTGCACCGCCTTCGGATCCAGCACGCCCTTGCCGATGCCCATGTCGGTCAGCCGGATCAGGCGGGCCCACTCGAATTTCAGCTTTCCTTCGCCGAGCAACTGTTCCCATTCCGTGTCCGTGTGCGTGGCCAGGCTGCCGGCAACGATAGAGCCGGCGCTGGAGCCGGTTATCACCCGTGGCAAGACGCCCTGTTCCTCCAGTTCGCGGATGACGCCGATGTGGAAGAGGCCGAGCGAACCGCCGCCGCTGAGCAGCAGCGCGGAGCGCCCGAAACTGCGTGCGGCCCGTTTCATGAATATGCGCTTGCGCATGGGGGGCAGGGACTCGACGTCACTGTCACACAGGAGGTCCAGTGCCGCGCACACCTCGTCGATGTACGCATTGACCAGCTTCTTGGTGCCCACGCGAGCGTGCTGGTAAAGTGCCGGATTGGCCATGTTGCCCAGGTTGCCGTGCAATTCCTCGCGCAACCGGAAAATCAGCCGGTCGAGGTCCTTCTGGCGGCGCAGGCGCCGCAGCAACTTGACGCGCGAGGCCAGCAGCTTGTAATCGTAATCCGGTGACTCCGGCTCTTCCCGCCAGTGTTCGTTGCCGTCGATATAGTCCAGCATTCGCGCCGCCTCCCGCCATTCCGTGTAGGAGGTGGCCTCGGCCATCGCGAGTTCGAATTTTTTGGCCATATTGCTCATTCGTTCACCCTAACAGCAGTTGTCAGCGATTTTCTTGCTCGAAATCACAAATTTCGGCGAACGCATCCAGGGTCAGTCGTCCAGGGGGATCGTATGATCGACCGGTGACGGGGGCCAGGCAAGGCAGGCCGTCGTGATCTGTGCCCGGCGCTGCTCAGCCGAGCCCAGGACGGTGAAAAAGCTCTCCAGGTAACGATGAATCCAGCGCCGGCTGCTCCGGCTGAGCCCGGGCAGCCGGTCGTCGAGCTCCAGGATGGCATCCCG
>JAPHSB010000476.1 GCA_026193295.1 Lysobacterales bacterium | reverse complement strand
GTCATTGATCCGGGCAAGCCGCTCACCGTCAGTGAAGCCCATGTCCAGGTCTCCGGCCCAGGTGCCGGACTGCCGGAATTCACGGACTGGAGAAAGAACTGGCCGCTCACGGCGGGTGCGGTCGTGGACCAGACTGTCTGGGAGATCCAGAAGCAGCGCGCCCTCGACCTGGCGGAGACACACGGTTACCTCGCAGCGGACTTTAGCGAGCAAGTCATCGCGGTCGACCTGGAGAAGAACGTCGCTGCGCTGCGCCTGGTTCTGGACACCGGCCCGCAAGCCGTAATGGGCGAGGTCCGCTTCGAGCAGGACGCCGTGCGCACCGGCATTCTGGAGTTGCTGCCGCGCTTCGAGGAAGGCCAGGCCTATGATGCCTGGCTGCTTGAAAAATTCCGGCTGGACGTCTGGCGCACGGGTTACTTCGACAACGTCGAGATCATTGAAGACAGACGCCTTGAAGAAGTCCCGCCGCGGGTGGACCTTGTGGTGCGGGCCAGCCGCCGTTTACCGAACACCTACCAGGGGAGCCTGGGTTTCGGCACCGACACGGGGCTCCGGGCCCAGGTGTTGTGGAGCCGCTACCTCTTGTCCGAGCGGGGCGACCACTTCAACATGGGCCTGGGTTGGCAGCAGAAGTTCAACGAGTATTCCTTTCGCACCAACTACCAGGTGCCCCGCCAGGCCACGGCTCGAGAATTCTGGACAGCAGACCTGCTGATCAACCGCAAGCGGCAGGACGTGCAAGTCAAGGAAAGCGATACGTCGGAAGACTATATCGAACTGACCAGCGGCGACGTAACCGATTATTCGGTCAAGGCGGGCCGGCTCATCGTGCGGGACTTCAAACGGGGTTACCAACAGATTTTCGAAACCTGGTACGGGCAATACCTGTACGAAACCGTCGCTTTCGACCTGGGCGACGTGGCGCGGGATCTCGGCTACGGGGGAAGGGATGAGCTTGGCCAATACAGCGAGAGTATCAGCGCATTGGCGTTGGGAGTGAACTGGGACTGGCCCTACATGCGTGGCAGCGGCTTTCAAACGGTCGGCCATCACGAGCGGGCCTGGGTCACCCTGGCCAACAAGGCCTGGGGCTCGGGCAAGGAGTTCAACCAGGTCTACATCTCGTCCCGCTGGCATCGCATGCTGGGTGATCGTTGGAAGCTGCTGCTGAGCGGGGAATTCGGTTACACCGATGCCGAGGTGAACGACGTCGATCTCGAGCTGCCCGACCAGACTCTGCGGTTATCGGTTACCGATCTGCCCAACCTGTACCGCTTCAAGGCGGGCGGCAGCCGCAGCGTGCGTGGCTATGCTTTCGAGTCGCTGAGCAACAATGGGTTAGGCTCCAATAACATCGTGACCGCCAGCGCGGAAATTGAGATGAAGGTGCACGGCGACTGGTCGCTGGCGGCCTTTTTCGATGCCGGAAACGCGTTTAACGACTGGAATGACTATGAACTGCGCAAGGGTGTCGGCATCGGCGTTCGTTGGTACAGCATTGCCGGCCCGCTTCGCCTGGATGTGGCGCAGGGCCTGGATCTGGCGGGTGACCCCTGGCGTATCCATTTCACCATCGGAACCCCACTGCTATGATCCGCCGCCGCATCGCCATCCTGTTCCTGCCCGCACTGCTGATCCTGCTGGTGGCGGGCGCGTTCGCCTGGCTGCTGCATACCGAGCCGGGAGCGCGTTGGCTGCTGGGACGGGTCGCGGCCGGAGTGCCGGGGCAGGTGGGATTCGTGCGGGTCGAAGGAGATCTGCAGTCCGGCCTGAAGATCTTCGGCCTCAGCTACCGGGACGAAGGCCTGTCGGTGGAAGCGGACAAGGCAGGGCTGCGCCTGGGCCTCGGCTTCTGGCCGCTCGCCGTCACGGTGCATGAGCTCCAGGTCCGATCCCTGGAAGTTCACTCGTCGGCCACTGCGGAAGCCGGAGATACGACTTCGCCATCCGACTGGTTGCCAGGCCTGAGTCTGCCGTTGCCGGTCGAGTTCCGGCACGTCAGCGCTGATCGTATCGCCTGGCATGGCGATGCGGTGGACCCGGCGATCGAAGTCGGTGATCTGTCCGTATCTGCCTCCTGGTTCCGAAGCATCGAATTGCGGAGTTTGGAAGCCACCACCGGCAGGTCGCATTGGCTGGCCGACCTGATGTTCGATTTCCATGCGCCGCACGCCCTGAAAGTGGATCTGCAGGGCGCAATGGCGGCTCCCGAGGAGTGGGGTCTCGGCCAGCCCGTGGAATTCCAGGTGACAGGGGCCGGTGATCTGAATCGGTCGCGCTGGGACGCACAGATCAGCGATCCGCAGGTGGCGATCAATGGTGAACTGCGTGACCTGCTTGGCACGCCGGCCTGGGATCTGCAGCTCGGCGCCGACCGTCTGCAATGGCCGCTTTCTGGCAGCGAGGCGGTTCTGTTTCTGAACGATGTGGTGGCCAGCAGTTATGGAACGATCGCCGAATACGGGCTGGAGATCGAGGCGGGAGTCGGCGGAGACGGCATCCCCGAGATGCAGGGCAGGCTGGTGGGGAGTGGTGACTCATCGGGCCTGGATGTCGAGTTCCTGGACCTGTCCGGCGACGTGGCCCAACTGGAGGGATCCGGGCGACTCGACTGGCAAGCCGCGTTGAGCGCTCAGGGGACAGTAGATGTCGCACGCTTCAACCCCGCGCCGTGGCTGCCGGACTGGGGTGACGCCGAGCCGATCCGGGGGCGTTTGGAGTTGCTGTGGGGCGACCAGCGGATTCGTTTTGAAGGCCTGGAGCTCGAGGCGCCGGGTACTTTTGCCTCGTTGCAG
>JAPHSB010000466.1 GCA_026193295.1 Lysobacterales bacterium | reverse complement strand
CGCCGATGGCCGCGGGCTTACCCCGGGTTGCGGCAAAATGGCAGGCCGCCTCGACCTTGGGGCCCATGGAGCCTTTCGCGAATTTCACTCTCTTCAGAGCAGCCGGCGAGGCTTCCCGGATCGCCTTCTGCGCCGGCTTGCCCCAGTCCACGTAGACGGCGTCGACGTCGGTCAGCATCACGAAAAGGTCGGCATCGAGTTCGCGGGCCAGCAACTCCGAGCACAAATCCTTGTCGATGACGGCCTCGACCCCGATCAACCTGTGTTCGGCGCCTGGTTCGTACATTGTTGGGATGCCCCCGCCGCCGGCGCAGATAACGATCGTCCCGCGTTGCAGCAGCCAGCGGATCTGGCGAATCTCGATGATGTGCTGGGGGACGGGGGAGGGGACCACGCGGCGCCAATGCTTGCCATCCTCTCGGAATACCCAGCCTTTTTCAGTCGCGATTCGATTGGCCTCTGATTTCTTGTATAGCGGCCCGACGAACTTGGTCGGATTCTGAAACCCCGGATCATCGCGATTCACTTCGACCATGGTCAGGACGGTCGCGAATGGCACTTCGCTCGGCAGCAGGTTGCCGAGTTCCTGCTCGATCATGTAGCCGATGGAGCCCTCGGTCTCGGCACCGAGCACGTCGAGCGGATAAGCCTCGTCTGGCATGTAGGCGGCCGCCTGCAGTGCGAGCAAGCCCACTTGCGGGCCATTGCCGTGGGTGATAACGAGCTGATGTTCATTGGCGATGGGCGCCAGCGCCTGCGCCGCAATCCGGACGTTCGCGCGCTGCGTGGCGGCCGTCATCGGCTCGCCCCGTTTGAGCAACGCGTTTCCGCCAAGCGCCACGACGACCAGCATGACCTCAGTCTCCTATGGTCGCGACCAGCAGAGCCTTGATCGTATGCATGCGGTTCTCGGCCTGCTCGAACGCGATGTTGGCCTCGGATTCGAACACGTCGTTGGTCACTTCGAGGCCGTTGGTTAATCCGAACGCCTCGGCGATCCGCAGGCCGACTTTCGTCTCGGTGTCGTGAAAGGCCGGCAGGCAGTGCATGAAGCGTATGCGCGGGTTGCCGCTGGCCTCCATCAGTTCCGGACTCACCTGGTAGGGTGTCAGCAAATCGATGCGCTGCTTCCAAACCTCCTCGGGCTCACCCATGGATACCCAGACGTCGGTGTGGATGAAGTCGACGCCCTGGACTGCGGCCCTCGGATCGTCGGTGATCGTCAGGCGTGCGCCGTATTTCGCCTCGAGGTCGCGCGCGATCTGTTCGTGCTCCGCATCCGGCCACAGCGAGCGGGGACCGCAGATGCGCACGTCCATGCCCATCAAGCAGCCGACGATCATCAGCGAGTGCCCCATGTTGGAGCGGGTATCGCCGACGAAGGCGTAGCTGATCCGGTTGATCGGCTTGTCGCAGTTCTCCCACATCGTCAGCACATCGGCGAGCACCTGGGTCGGGTGGTACTCGTCGGTCAACCCGTTGTAGACCGGCACACCCGCGAACTCGGCCAACTGCTCGACGCCTTGCTGCGACGCGCCACGGTACTCGATGGCGTCGAACATCCGGCCGAGCACGCGCGCCGTGTCTTTGTACGACTCCTTGTGGCCGATCTGCGAGCCGGAGGGGTCGAGGCAGGTGACCTGGGCGCCCTGGTCGTGGCAGGCGACCTCGAAGGCGCAGCGCGTGCGCGTCGAGGGTTTCTCGAAGATCAGGCAGATTTCCTTGCCGTCGAGGTGTTTCTGCTCGGTGCGGGCGTACTTCGCGCGCTTGAGATCACGGGCCAGGTCGAGCAGGTAGCGGAACTCGCGTTGCGTGTAATCCTGCACCGTCAGCAGTGAACGATTGCGCAAGTTGAAGCTCATGGCGTTCCTCCAGGAGCACTCGTTGCCGGCTTCCATGTTAGGACGGGCCACTCTTCGGGCACCATAACCCGGATCAAGAGAACGGCGAATACCAAGGCGCGCGCCGCACCCCGGCCCTCACTGGCAAGTTCAGGCCGCGGGCTTCTGCTGCGTGGCGGCGTTGCGCTGGATGCGGCCCAGTTCGGCTGGTGGGACGTAGTCGAAGATGAAAGTAATGCGGTCTTCGTCGCCCTTGTTCATCACGCTGTGGTTCATCTGGTTGTTGATTTCGTAGGCATGGCCGACCTGGAGTTGGTGCGGCCGCCCGTCGATCATGAAGCGCACGCGGGGGTTGGTGGTGATGGGAACATGGATGCGGTGCCCGCGGTGGAAAGACGGGTGCGTGTCCGTGTGTGGCGTGATCTTACCGCCGGCCAGCAACTTGGCCGCCATTGCGCGGATGATGGCGCCACCGGGAGGGTAATGCTGCTGGATGATGCTGTGCATCACCGGCACGGCGACCTCGGCCAGGCGGTCCCAGCCCGGCTCCTTGCAGATCTCAATCGTGGGCCAGACTTCGAGATTGACGAACACCAGCACGATGGATTCGGTCTGCCGGTGGACGTCGAACTCCTGCTGGCGGTATTGCTGCTCGTTCCAGGCGGCCGGCTCCTGCGCGAGGATAGCCTCGCGCAATGCCGTGCTGTCTACCGGTCCGAGATCGCGAAGGCGATCACCTATGTCCATGCCTTACCAGTCGAAGTTCTTGCGGAAATTGATGCCGAAGGTTCTTGGCGGCAACACCGTGGCGCGGGCCTGGGTGTAACGTTCACTGAAGAAGACCGTCGCATATTCATCGAACAGGTTGTCGACGAACAGCGCCGCGCTCCAGCCCGCGGCATCGAGCCCAAACCGCAGATTCACTATGTTGAACGAAGGGGTGACGCGCACGTCTGCCTGGTTGACGCTGGACTGGAAGCCGGCGAGCGAATTCACGGTATCGCCATTGTAGGTCCAGGTGGCGAGCAGGAACGGCTGCGCGTTCCAGAGCGTCGAATCGAAATCGTAACGACCTGTCACGCTGTACTTCCACTTCGGCATCAGCGGCAGGCGGGTTCCGCTCACCGCCTTGCGCTCCCCGTCGGTGCCTTCGAACAGCACTGCTTCCTCGGAAAGGGAGGCATCGTTGTAACCCAGGCTGCCGCTGAGTGTCAGGTTCTGCGTCACAGCCCAGTGCGCTTCCGCCTCGATGCCGTCGATCTCCGCCTGCGGGAAGTTGACGATGCCGAGCGCAAAAAAGCCGGGTTGCGGGTCTTCGGTCTCGATCTG
>JAPHSB010000126.1 GCA_026193295.1 Lysobacterales bacterium | reverse complement strand
GAGAAAAACGGTACCTTGGCCTCGCCGGCGATGGCCTTGGCCAGCAGGGTCTTGCCGGTACCCGGCGAACCGACCATCAGGACGCCGCGCGGAATGTGTCCGCCCAACTTCTGGAACTTGCCGGGGTTGCGCAGGAACTCGACCAGCTCGCCGACCTCTTCCTTGGCCTCTTCCACGCCGGCCACGTCAGCGAAGGTCACCTTGACCTGATCCTCGCCCTGCAGCTTGGCGCGGCTCTTGCCGAACGACATCGCACCGCGCCCGGCACCGCCACCCTGCATCTGGCGCATGAAATAGACCCATACACCGATCAGCAGCAGGATGGGCGCAACGCCGAGTATCAGGTCAACGAACACCGAACGTTCGGCCGGAGGCTCGGCGGTAATCTCCACCTTGTTCTGTACCAGGTCGTCGACCAGCTTGGGATCCGGCGGACCGAAGGTTTTGAATTCGCCACCATCGGCTCCGCGTCCCGAGATGCTGTTGCCGCTGTCGTTACTCTGAATATTTACCTCGGCAACCTGGCCATTGCGCACATTGTCCAGAAACTCGGAATAGGAAAGCGCGTCGGGCGTGGTGCCGACGGTCGCGTAATGATTGAAGATCGAAACCAGGACGATGGCGATGATCGCCCAGGTCAGCAATTGTTTGGCAAGGTCGTTCAAATCATATTCCTCGTAGGTTTACGCTTTCCCATTCATCAGCGCCCATTGAGCGCCTCTACTGACAATTTACTCGACTTGCCGGCCACGGGCCAGCAGGTAGACCTCCCTGCTGCGCGGGCGGGAAGCCTTCGGCTTGATTACCTGCACTCTGCCGAACAGAGACCGGACCTGCTGAACGAAACTGTCAAAATCCGTACCCTGGAACAACTTGACCACGAAATCGCCGCCAGGTTTCAAGTGCGCCTTCACGAATTCCAGCGCCAACTCGGCCAGATACATGCCCTTGGCCTGGTCGACCGTGGCCATGCCACTGATATTGGGGGCCATATCAGACAACACAAGATCAACTGGCGCGCCGCCCAGGGCCCGTTCCAGCTGCAGCAGCGGCTCCTCTTCCGTAAAGTCGCCGAGGATGAACTCGACACCCGGCAGCGGTTCCATTTCCAGAATATCCAGCGCGATGATCCGGCCACCCGGGCCCACCAGGGGCTGCACTACCTGGCACCAGCCCCCGGGGGCCGCCCCAAGATCGACGACCGTCATGCCCGGTTTGATCAGGCCGTACTTGTCGTGCAGTTCCTGCAGTTTGAACGCGGCACGTGACCGCAAGCCGCGCTGCTGGGCCAACTTTACATAATGATCGTCGAAGTGCTCCGCCAGCCACCGTTTGCTGCTTTTGCTTCTCGCCATTTCGCCAGAGTTCTCTCGCGGGCGCTCCCGCGTGTTAAAATCCATCGCCTCAAAGCAAGTCCAGTTTGCCACAGCAGGGTATCCCGTATGTCACTTTCTCCCCGCCAGAAAAAGCACCTCCGCGGCTTGACGCACGCCTTGCAACCGGTAGTCATGATCGCCGACAAGGGCCTGACGGACAACGTGATGGCGGAAATCGAATCGGCCCTCGACCATCATGAACTGGTCAAGATCAAGATCCGCAGCGACCGTGATACACGGACTGCATGCATCGACGAAATCGCCCGTCGCTGCGCTGCGGAAAAAGTCCATGTCATCGGCCAGGTCGCCTGTTTCTTCAGGCGCAACCCGGAAAAGCCGGTGGTGATTCTGCCGGAATGAAAAGAGCGGGAGCACCTGGCGTGGGACAGCTGCGATGGAACTGACGCTCGAACGGCCAGGCGACCACCTGTTCGTGCGTTCGGTTTCCTCCGAAGGCATCCTGATCGCCGATACGCTGTATCCGGGACCGCTGATCATTTCAGCGAGCGAGTTGCTAACCGATTGGGAGATCGGGCATCCGAGTGATCTCAGCGAGCCGAGTCTCGAGCCCGTGTTCGGCCTCGACCCGGAAATCGTCCTGGTCGGAACCGGCGCTGAGCAGGTCTTTCCGGCACCGGAACTGATGATGTGTTTTTACCGCAGGCAGGTTGGTGTCGAATTCATGAATACGCGTGCCGCCTGCCGCACGTTCAATGTGCTGGTTTCTGAACACCGGCGCGTGGTTGCTGCGCTGATGCCGCCGGGACCCCGCTCCCCGTCCGGCGCCCGGGTCAGTCCATGAAGGGAAGTTCCAGGTAGCCCTCGCGGCTCGAGATGTCTTTCAACCGTGCGAGCGCGGCCAGTTGCACCTGCCGAACCCGCTCCCGCGTGACGCCCAGCAACTCGCCCACCTCTTCCAGGGTTCTGCGTCCGTGCCCGTTGAGGCCGTAACGATGTTCGACCACTTCCCTTTGCTGCTCGGACAGTTGTTTGAGCCAATTGGCCAGCATGCGGCCGGCCGCCACGCCCGCGTACTTCGCCTCCGGACCGCTGCCGTTCTCATCGGCCAGGGAGTCCAGCATGACTCGATCCGAGTTCACCCCAACCGGCTCGTCAGCGGAAGCCGTCGGTTCGTTCAGACGGAACAGGCGCGCCACGGTCTCTGCCGGCAGGTCGAGCTCGCGCGCCACCTCTTCGATAGTCGGCCGGCGACTCAGCTTTTGCTCGAGCTCGCGCGCGGTGCGCAGGTAAATCGCAAGTTCACGGATGACGTGGATTGGCAGCCGCACGGTGCGGCATTGATTCATGATCGCCCGCTCTACCGACTGGCGGATCCACCACGTCGCGTAGGTCGAAAAACGGCAACCTCGTTCGGGATCGAACTTTTCTACCGCGCGAATCAGTCCCAGATTTCCTTCTTCGACCAGGTCGAGGAGCGGCAGGCCGCGCCTTAAGTAAGCGCGCGCGATGTTGACCACCAGTCGCAGATTGCT
>JAPHSB010000104.1 GCA_026193295.1 Lysobacterales bacterium | reverse complement strand
ATCAGGGGCGGACAGAGGAACTTCATGCAGAACCACACGAAGATCATCATCGCGATCGACTGCAAAACTAACGTGGCATTGATGTTCATGCCCTACCTCGTTGCCAAAGTCATATAAATGGTTCGGTCAAGCTGCCCAGCACGCCGGGCGAAGCTCTCGTCTACAGCCGATTCAGCCGCCCAGCGCGTTCTGCAGCTGGCCGACAAACGGGTTTGCGAAAGTGAAGAACAACGCAATACCCACACCGATCATCGCGACGGCGTCAAGCAGGCCGATGGCCAGGAAGAACTTGCCTTGCAGCATCGGGGCCAGTTCAGGCTGGCGCGCCGAGCCTTCCAGCAGGCGACCGCCCAGGATACCCACACCGATACCAACGCCGAGTGCGCCCAAGCCGATCAGCAGGGCTACGGCGATTGCGGTCATACCAATTACAGTTTCCATCGATAACTCCCGTTTACAGAGATGGTTTACAAAAACAACTAAACGTCAAAAACTCGAGTACGTGCTCATCAGTGGTGTTCCGAGGCCATGCTCAGGTACACGATGGTCAGCATCATGAAAATAAAGGCCTGCAGCGTCACGATGATCAAGTGAAACGCAGCCCAGATAAAGTGCATCAATTGTCCACCGAGGAACGCGAGGCCGCCAACCAGCAGCATCTCCACGCCCAAAATCAAGAGTGTCTTCTTGTTGTCCAGGCGGCCTTTGATGTTCAGCCACAAGGTGGCAAACACCGTCGCCGTTGCGATCACCCAAAACCAGGCCGGAATGTGCTCGCCAAAGACCGAGCTGAGGCCGGCGGCCACGAGGCCTGAGCCCGCCGTGAAGACCAGCGCGATCAGGATGAAAATCAGTTCGCCGGCATACAGGTTGCCGAACAGTCGCAGTCCGAGCGACACGGGCTTGGCCAGCAGTGAAACCAGCTCCAGGATCAGGTTGAAGGCCATGACCAGCGGCCAGAAGATCTTCGGCATGCCCAGTTGTTTCGGGTTCAGCGGGTTCATGACCAACTCACCGACGAACCCGCCCACACCCTTGAAACGCAGCGAGTAAATGATGATCAGCACGAACACCGTGATGGACATGCCGAGCGTGGCGTTCACGTCGGTCGTGGGCACCACCTTCTGGTAAACACGATGCGGGTCGACGTCAAAAACGGCCGCGCCGCCCTGCTGAGCCACCCAGGGCAGCCAGTCGACCGGGATCAGGTCCATGAAATTCATGAAGAAAATCCACACGAAAAGCGTCAGCGCCAACGGCGCGATCAGCCGGCTGGTCCCATGGAAGGTCTCCCGCACACTGTTGTCGACGAATTCGACGATCGTTTCGATAAACGCCTGGAAGCGTGACGGCACGCCGCTGTTGGCCTTTTTTGCCACGCTGCGAAACATGAAATAGAAGGCAATGCCCAGCAACACCGACCAGAACAGGGTATCGGCGTGAAACGCCCAGAAACCCATGGCCTGCGCCTCTGCCGCCGAATGGGCGAAGCCCCAGGTCCCATCGTGGTGTTGGCCAAACGTCAGGTTCTGCAGATGGTGGGTGATGTAGTCACCTGTGGTGATTTTTTCGCTGCCGCCAGCCATTCTCGATCCTGCCAATTCCTGTTTTTGATTCCAGCCCCTACACGGTTGGGAGTCCGCTCAGCGAGCCCACCGGGAAGGTGTGTCCAAACCTGTAAAATTCAAGTACCTGCAGGGATTTTTTGCCCTACGCAGGGAAACTTCGTGCCAACCCGATCCAGTTCGCGATCAGCACGCCGATCATGCCCAGGAAGAAGAACCCTGCCGCAAGCGGTTTCACCCAGATGAACACCGCCGCGCAGAGCAGCCCTGTCAGCACCAGCTTGCCGAACTCGGCGAGCACGGCCGTACCAAGAAAGGCCGCGCTGTCACCACCCACCTTCCGCAGCACGATCACTGTGAACAGCAAGCTCGGCACGAAAGCCGCCAGGCTACCGAACAGTGATGAGTAGGCCGCTACCGGCCCGGCTATAAGCGACAGCAGCGCCAACGCCAGGGCGGCCAGGGACTGGATCCTCAAGCTGATCACTGTACCTTCCAGCACTCCTCGACTCTTTGACTTCGGTCAGCCCTCCATCAGGCACAAGAAGGAACCGCGGCCAAAGACCATCAATTTTAACAGTTTCTAATGTATGGGTTCAATGCGTGGGTGCGGCCAATTTTGGTCCAAGGCGGACATTATGGTCCGGTCGGGACGCAACTTGCGCGCAATAGGATTCACGTCATAGGAAGGTGCCGGGTACCGCGGTCACGGACACGCTCGAGACATCCATGTGCGCTAATCAACTGTTCCCGACAGTTGATTGTCCGGGACCGCGGTACCCGGCACCTTCTGCCAACCCTTTGGATTTGCGCGCAAGACATCCCTCAACGGAAGAGGCGCGCCAGGGATCAGACCAAAATTGGCGCGTTGGCGAAGGGGGCTAGTCGGCGAGGTCGAGGCGTTCGAGGATACCCTGGAACTCTTCGGCGTTGGTGTAGCTGATGACCAGCTTGCCCTTGCCGGAGGCCTGGTGCTGGATGTGGACGCGTGCGCCCAGCGCTTCGCCCAGCCGGTTCTGCAAATTGAGGATGTCCGGATCGATCCGGCGGTGGCCTTTTTGCTTCTTCGATTGCTGCAGGCGCCGCACCAGGCTCTCAGTTTCCCTCACCGACAGACGCTTGCGCACCACCTCGCGGGCCGCCTGCACCTGCAAGTCGTCATCGAGGGAAAGCAGTGCCCGCGCATGGCCCATCTCGATCAGGCGCATGTCGATCATGTCCTTGACCTCCTGCATGAGTTCGAGCAGACGCAAGAGGTTACTGACCGCGGCGCGGGAACGTCCCACCGCGTCTGCCGCTTCCTGGTGGGTCATGCTGAAGTCGTCGATCAGGCGACGCAGGGCAGTAGCTTCCTCGAGCGGATTGAGGTCTTCGCGCTGGATGTTCTCGATCAGGGCCATGGCCACCGAGACTTCGTCCGGCACGTCGCGCACCACCGCCGGTATGCGTTCGAGCCCGGCGATCTGCGCAGCGCGCCAGCGCCGCTCACCGGCGATCAGTTCGTATTCGCCCTCACTTTCGCCGACCGGGCGCACGACCACCGGCTGCACCACACCCTGGGCACGAATTGAATCGGCGAGTTCGGACAGTTTTTCCTGGTCGAATACCGATCGGGGCTGGAAGCGGCCCGGGCGGATCACGTCCAGCGGCAGGTTCTGAAGCGCTTCACGCGCCCCGCTTTGCACCTGCTGGAGCGTGGCCTGGCTGAGCATGGAGCTCAGGTTGCGGCCGAGTACGGGTTTCTTTCGGGAGGTCATGTCTTCACGCTATGTTTCTCTTTTCGTAACGGCGCAGCATTTCGCCGGCCAGGCCCACGTGCGCCAGCGCCCCCTTCGACCAGGGATCGTACAACAGCACCGGCAGGCCGTAGCTGGGGGCTTCGGCCACGCGGATATTCCGCGGCACGATGGTGCGGTAGACACGGTCGCCAAAATTCTCGATCAGCTGGTCGGACACCGCCGTGGCCAGGTTGTTGCGACCATCGAACATCGTGCGCAGCAGACCTTCTATTTCCAGCTCAGCATTGATGCTGGCGCGCACCTGCTCGATGGTATTGAGCAGGGCCGACAAGCCTTCGAGGGCATAGTACTCGCACTGGACCGGTATCAGCACGCTGTCCGCGGCCGCCAGTGCGTTCAGCGTCAGCATGTTGAGTGATGGCGGGCAGTCGATGAAGATCCAGGCGTACCGCGCCAGCAGAGGCTGCAAGGCGCGCTTGAGGGCGTACTCGCGCTGGTCCATCTGCAACAGCGCCACCTCCGCCGCGGTCAGATCGCCGTTCGAAGGCAGCAGATCGAAGTTCAGCCCTTCCGGCCGCAGCAGGGTTTCCTCGATTGACCGCTCTCCCAACAGTACTTCGCAGGCCGAAACATGCAGGCGGCGCGGGTCGATGCCACAGCCGGTACTGGCATTGCCCTGAGGGTCGAGATCGATCAGCAGCACCGGGTATTTCATGCCCGCAAAGGCTGCGGCCAGGTTGACGCAGGTCGTGGTCTTGCCGACCCCGCCCTTCTGATTTGCGATTGCGATGACTCGATTGTGATTCATGGAATGACGGACATGATGACGAGGTGTCGGTTCTGTTGCAATCCCGGCACGGCAAGTTTCTCGACCGCTTCGACCCACACCCAGGCCGGCAGGTCATCGAGTTCGTCGCTGGGATAGCGACCTTTCATCGCCAGCAGCCGGGCTGTCCCGGCCAGGTGCCGCGCCGCCCCGGCAAACGCCGCGAGGTTGCTGAACGCGCGGCTGACGATGGTCTCAAAAGCGACCTCCGGCTCGTACGATTCCAGCCGGGCCTGGACCGGATACACGTTTTCCAGGCTCAGCTCGCGTGCGACGTGATTCAGGAAACGCACTTTCTTACCGGTACTGTCGAGGAGGGTGACCGCCAGGTCAGGCCGGGCGATCGCCAGCGGCACACCGGGCAATCCTGCGCCCGTGCCGGCGTCCAGCAGGCGCAGGCCACGTATCCAGGGCAGTACGGACAGAGAATCGAGCAGATGGCGCGAAATCATCTCGGCCGGATCACTGACGGCCGTGAGGTTATAGGTCCGGTTCCATCGCTGCAGCAAATCCACGTAGTCCAGCAGCCGGGAGACCTGGACAGCTTCGAGGTCCGCGCCAGGAAGTTGCCCCAGGCCGGCCCGCAGCTCGTTGGCCAGTCTGGTCCCGGGCATGACAGCCCCTAGTTCAGTTTGGCCGAACGCATTTCCGAGGCAATTATGCCGCCGATTTCCTTGGCTCCGTCGGAATGCTCGGTGTCCTTGGTTTCGGTCACGATCCGCCAGACAGGCATCTCCGTCTCCATGTCGTAATAACTGGATTCGACGAAGGCGAAGGTCTGGAAGTCGGCGAAGCCCGGCCCCTTGCGCACGGTGTAGACATCGGTGAAACCGGTGAAATAGGGACGACCCCAGCTATAGGTGGAGCCACTGCCGAGGTACTGCACCCAATAATCGGACCTTTGATAGCCCTCGGAATTGCCACCGCCTGAGTAAAACATCACGACCACGCCGTCCACGCCGGCCTTCCGCAGCAACCCGGTGGCCGCCTCGACGTCGATTTCACCGCGGATTCCACCGCTCATGCCCGGGATCCGGCTGCTGGGCACTGCCGGCGTTCCCTTGTCGGCCAGGATCTTGGCCACGTCGACTTCAAACGCCTCTCGCAGCAGCGCTTCGGGCAACACGGCGATCACCGCGACCTTGTCCGGCTTGTTCCTGACCGGCTCATCGGTCTTCCAGCTGTCAACCCGCTTGGTCTGGGTGCAACCCGCCAGGAGGGCGATGGCCATAGCGGCAAGCAGGAGCCGGCCGGTGCGCAGTGGAGTGTGGTAAGTCATGAGGCAATCCGCGAGAACCAAAGCAGCATCTTACCCCATGGGCCGATTCGCCGAAACTGCCGCCTCAAATTGCGAGGTCGAGGTCCTCGGCGCGGTGGCAGGCCACCCAGTCTCCGCTCTCCATCCGCCGCAGCGCCGGCACATCGGCTTCGCAGCGCTTGACGCGGTAGGGGCAGCGCGTGTGAAAAATACAGCCCTGGGGTCGCTGGTAGGGCGACGGCATGTCGCCGGTCAGCCAACTCTCCTGGCGGGCCGCCCGGGCGAGTTTGGGGTCGGGTACGGCCACGGACTTCATCAGCGCATTCGAATAAGGGTGCAGGGGCCTGCGGTACATTGCCGTCTTTGCCGAAACCTCCATCGCCTGCCCCATGTACATCACCATTACGCGGTCGCTGATGTGCCGTACCACGGACAGGTCGTGCGCGATGAAGATCAGCGCGAGCCCGAGTTTCTTCTGCAGCCCCTTCATCAGGTTGATGATCTGGGCCTGGATAGACACGTCCAGCGCCGAAACCGGCTCGTCGCAGATCAGCAGCCGCGGATTCAATACGAGCGAGCGAGCAATGCCGATGCGCTGACACTGGCCGCCCGAGAACTCGTGCGGATAGCGATTGATCTGGTTGGGCAGCAGCCCGACCATCTTCATCATGCCGCGGGTCCGCTCGTCGACCTGCAGACGTTCCATGTTCGGGTAAAACGTCCACAGCGGCTCGGCGATGATGTCCCCTGCGGTCATGCGGGGATTCAGGGAAGCGATCGGATCCTGGAAGACGATTTGGAGTTGCTTGCGCTTTTGGCGCAAATCCTCCTCCTCGAGACCGGTCAGGTCTTCACCCATCCACTGCACGCGGCCCCGGCTGGGCCGGATCAGGCCAAGGATGGCGCGTGCCAGCGTCGACTTGCCGGATCCCGACTCGCCGACGATGCCCAGGGTTTCGCCGGCATGCAGCTCGAAACTGATCCCGTCAACGGCGCGCAAGGTGCGTTCCTTGCGGTGCAGCCAGCCGCCGGTGAAACTGGTGAAGGTGACCGCGAGATCCTGCACCCTGAGGACGGGTTTGCTCATTCGGCATCCCCTTCGGAGGCACCGGCATTCGCGATGCGTCCGCCCTCCATGGGCAAAAAGCACCGGCTCATGCGCCCGTCTTCGGAAACCCATAGCGGTGGCCGTTGCAGGCACTCGTCCATGGCCTGGCTGCAGCGGTCCCGAAACCGGCAACCGGTGGGCAGATCCTGCAGGTTCGGCGGGTTGCCCGGAATGGCTTGCAGTTCATCGTCCGAGACCCGGTCCAACCGCGGAACGGAAGCCAGCAAGCCCCGGGTATAGGGATGCTGGGGCCGGTAGAAGATGTCCTCCGCGCTGCCCGTTTCGACCAGTTCGCCGGCGTACATGACGATGATGCGGTCACTGATCTCGGCAACGGCGGCAAGGTCGTGGGTGATGAGGATGATCGCCATGCGGGTCTGCTTGCGGAGTTCGCTGACGAGGTCGGTGATCTGCGCCTGGATCGTAACGTCGAGGGCCGTACTGGGCTCGTCCGCAATCAACACTTCCGGCTCACACAACAGGCCCATGGCGATCATCACGCGCTGGCGCATGCCGCCCGAGTATTCGTGTGGATACTGCCTGATGCGCTCTTCCGGATCCGGGATGCGCACCGCGCGCAGCATTTCGACGGCATGTGCCCGGGCCTCGTCGCGGGACAAGCCCTGGTGATGCATGACGACCTCGATCATCTGTTTTTCAATGGTCAGGAACGGGTTCAGGGAGGTCATCGGATCCTGGAAAATCATGGCGATATGCCGGCCGCGGATGGCGTTCAACTCCTTCGGCGCCATCTGCATCAGGTCCCTGCCGTGAAACTCGGCCCGGCCGCTGGCGCTGCCGTTCTCTGCCAACAGCCCCATGATGGCCATCACCAACTGGCTCTTGCCGGAGCCGGACTCGCCGACGATGGCGAGCGTCTCGCTTTCGTTCAGCTGGAAATCCATGCCGTTGACCGCCTTGACGACGCCCTCCGGCGTAT
>JAPHSB010000057.1 GCA_026193295.1 Lysobacterales bacterium | reverse complement strand
TGCGTGATCGGCGACCGGGCTTTTTCCGAGCTCCCGGAAGCGGTCGGGGAACTCGGCAGTTGTTACCTGTCGGGCATGCACGATGCCGGCATGAAAACGACCGGCAAGCACTTTCCCGGGCATGGTTCGGTTGTGGCCGATTCGCACGTCGATGACGTCTGCGATCCACGCTCCCTCGCTGAAATCGAGGCAGCCGACTTGCTGCCGTTCGCGGGCCTGGCCACGGCGCTGGATGCGATGATGATTGCACACGTCGTGTATCCTGCGGTGGATTCGGCGCCGGCGGGTTATTCGCGGGTCTGGCTGCAGGACATCCTGCGCGGCAAAATGGCCTACCGGGGTGTCGTGCTCTCGGACGACCTCGGGATGCACGCAGCAAAGAACGTGGGCGATCTGCAGACACGTACACAACGATGCCTGGATGCGGGCTGCGACCTGGTGCTGGTCTGTCAGCCGGCCGACGTTGCACAGCTGCTGGACGAATTGCCGGGCAGCCCCGCTGACGCCACGGAGGCCATCGCGCGGTTATACGGGCGCCCGACCGTCGATCGGGACCAGTTGGTCCGGGTGGTGCAGGAAGGCATCCGGGAATGGGGCCACTGGCAGCGCAGCCTGGAGCAGCTCGGCGAACAGAGCTGGGATGCCTGATGCTGAACGAAGCAAAGGAGATGAAGTGACAGAGCGCGATCCACGTGAGTATCTGGAAAACTCAACCGTGCTGGCCACGCAGGCAGAAGTGGATGCTGCGGTTGCCCGCTTGGCCACGGAAATCAATGCATATTATGGTGATCGCCCGCTCATCCTGCTGATCGTTATGACCGGCGCGCTCATGCCGGCGGCCTGGGTAGCCGCTCGCCTGACGATGCCTGTGCGGATGGACTTCATTCATGTAACGCGCTACGACGGCGCCACCCGGGGCGGGGACATCGCGTTTCGGGTGCCACCACGGCTGGATCTCGAGGGGCAGGATGTGCTCATCGTGGAAGACATCTATGACGTTGGATTGACGCTGCAGAGCATTGTGCGTTATTGCGAAGCCCAGGGCGCGCGCTCCGTGCGCAGCACGGTGCTGGTGCGCAAGATTCACGACCGCGAGACGACGGGCGAACTGCCGGACTTCATCGGCATGGACATCGAGGACCGCTACATTTTTGGCTGCGGCATGGATATTCACGAACACTGGCGTCATCTCAGCGAGATTCGCGCCCTCGAGGAAGACGGATGACTGCGACGGCTACCCCACGGATTACTTTGGCCCTGGTCGGCGGCACCGGTCTGACCGAACTGGAGGAATCGGCCGAGGTGCTGGCCATCGATACACCGTATGGTGCGCCGTCGGCGCCGATCCGCATGGTGGCCGATGCCCCGGTCAGGCTGTTGTTCCTGCCCCGGCATGGCAACCCGCATCGCTACCCACCGCACCGGGTCAACTACCGGGCAAACCTGTGGGCGCTGCGCGAGGCAGGTGCGGATCACGTCCTGGCGGTTTATGCCGTGGGTGGTTTGCACGAACCCTATGGCCCCGCCGCATTGGCGGCGCCTGACCAGCTGATCGACTACACTTGGGGCCGGGAGCACACCTACAGCGACTCGGACAACGTGCCATTGGTGCACGTGGATTTCACACGGCCCTACGATGGGCCGCTCAGGCGGTCTCTGCTGGCAGTTGCACATCACTGCTCGGAGGAGCTGATCGACGGCGGCTGCATCGGTGTCTTCCAGGGTCCGAGGCTCGAGAGCGCAGCGGAGATCGAACGGGCCCGCCGGGACGGCTGCGACATGGCGGGCATGACCGCCCTGCCGGAAGCCGGCCTGGCGCGTGAACTCGGCCTCGACTATGCCGGGTTGGCGGTCATTTCGAACTGGGGCGCCGGCGTCAGCGACACACTGCTGTCCGAAGAGGACATCGCTCAAACCCTGCACGAACCGATGGCGCGCGTGCGCCGGATCGTAGCCGGTTTGGCGAGGCAACTGGCAGTGGAGGGACACTGAGATGACTGAGTCCTTTCCGCACCTGCTCGCGCCACTCGACCTGGGCTTCGTCACACTCAGGAACCGGGTGCTGATGGGTTCAATGCACACCGGCCTGGAAGACCATGCCGGGGACTATTCGAAATTGGCAGCCTACTTTGCGGAACGCGCGGCTGGCGGCGTGGGACTGATTGTCACGGGGGGCATGGCGCCGACCATACGCGGCTGGCTGGCGCCTTTTTCCTCGTCGATGATCTTTCCCTGGCAGGTCAGGCACCACCGCAAGGTGACCCGCGCTGTCCATGAAGAGGGTGGGCGAATCTGCATGCAGATTCTGCATGCCGGACGCTACGGTTATCATCCTCTCACGGTCGCGCCGAGCGCCGTGCAATCGCCGATCACTCCCTTCAAGCCGCGGGCGCTGACTCGGCGCGGCATCGAGCGCCAGATCCGGGGGTTTGTGCGCGCGGCCCGCCTGGCGCAGAAAGCGGGTTATGACGGCGTCGAAGTGATGGGTTCGGAAGGCTATTTCATTAACGAATTCACGACGCCCCGCGCCAACAAACGAGACGACGAGTGGGGTGGCGAGGCCGCCAACCGCTATCGGATCGCGATAGAAATCGTGCGGCGCATCCGGGCCGCAACCGGGTCCCGGTTCATCATCATCTACCGCCTGTCGATGCTTGACCTGGTCCCCGACGGCAATAACTGGGAAGAGATCGTCGCACAGGCCAAGGCCGTCGAGGCGGCTGGCGCCACGCTTATCAATACCGGGATCGGCTGGCACGAGGCGCGGATCCCGACCATTGCAACGATGGTGCCGCGGGCGGGGTTCTCGTGGGTTACCCGCAAACTCAAGGGAGAAGTCGGAATCCCTTTGGTCACAACCAACCGTATCAATACACCTGCCGTGGCGGAGAAAGTCCTGGCGGACGGTGACGCCGACATGGTCTCGATGGCGCGCCCGTTGCTCGCGGATGCGGATTTCGTCAACAAGGCCGCCACCGGCAGGGCAGACGAGATCAATGTCTGCATAGCCTGCAACCAGGCCTGCCTCGATCACACCTTCAGCCGCCAGGTTGCCTCCTGCCTGCTGAACCCGCGCGCCTGCCGCGAGACGGAACTGAATTACCTGCCCACAGCCCAACCCAGGTCGCTGGCGGTGGTAGGCGCAGGACCGGCCGGGCTGGCCTTTTCCTGCGTCGCGGCGCAGCGCGGTCACCGTGTGACCCTGTTCGAATCGGCGTCCGAAATCGGTGGCCAGTTCAACATGGCCAGGCGGGTTCCCGGCAAAGAGGAGTTCGCCGAGACCCTGGCCTACTTCCGCCGGCAACTGGAGTTGCACGGGGTCGAGTTGAAACTGGGGGCCGAGGCAACCCCCGATCGGCTCAGCGGCTTCGACGAAGTGATCCTGGCCACCGGTGTGACGCCACGAAACCCCGGCATTGCCGGCATGGATAACCCCAGGGTGCTCAGTTACATCGACGTACTCAAGCATGGTGCCAAGGTCGGACCGCGGGTCGCCATCGTGGGTGCCGGTGGCATTGGTTTCGACGTCGCCGAGTTTCTCGGGCACCCGCCGCACGACCCTTCGGATCTGCCTACGGCGGAAGAGTTCGCGCGCCAGTGGGGCATCGATATGACGTTGTCGGCCCGCGGCGGTGTGAACGGTGTCCGCGCCGAGCCCGCGCCCCTGGCCCGTGAAATATGGCTGCTGCAGCGCAAGAGCAGCAAGCCCGGCAAGAACCTGGGCAAGACCACCGGCTGGGTGCATCGCCTGAGCCTGCGCCAGCGTGGCGTCAAAATGCTGGCGGGCGTGGAGTACCGCCGCATTGACGATCGAGGTCTGCATATTCGACACGCCGGTGAGGACATGTTGCTGGAAGTGGATAACGTGGTCATTTGCGCAGGTCAATTACCGAGGCGGGACCTGCAGGAGCCACTAAAGGCCGCCGGCTTCAACGTCCGTTTGATTGGCGGCGCCGATGTGGCTGCCGAACTGGATGCGAAGCGGGCGATCCGGCAGGGTTCGGAACTGGCGGCGATAATCTAGCGTATGGCCGGCAGCCAAATGACCGGTCGCAACCCAGGAGGATAGCCATGAGCCAGATTCTCGGCCTGTCGGGCAGTCTCAGGAGACATTCCTACAATACCGCGCTGTTGCGGGCAGCCCGGGATCTCCATCCCGAAGCGGTCCGGATTGGGAGTCTCGATAATATTCCGCTATACAACGCGGATGTCGAGTCCGAACGATTTCCCTCTGCGGTGGAAGCCTTGCAGCGGCAGGTTGCAGCCGCGGACGGGGTGCTGTTGGCCAGCCCCGAATACAACAATTCCATGCCGGGTGTGCTCAAGAACGCGATCGATTGGTTGTCACGGCCTTCCGGCGACATCCGCAACGTATTTCGGGACAAGCCGGTCGCGGTCATCGGTGCGTCGCCAGGGGGATTCGGCACGATCTCGGCTCAAACGGCCTGGCTGCCGGTATGGCGCACACTTGGCGCCCGACATTGGTCGGGCGGGCGTCTCCTGGTCTCGCAGGCGCACAAGCGGTTCGCGGACGGGGAGTTGACCGACCAGGAACTCCGCGAGCGCCTGGAAGCCTTCCTTGCCGGTTTTATGGCGTTCTGCGAAGACTGAATCAGCCGACCTTGCGCGGCAGCGCCAGGTGTAACACCAACAGGCCGAACCCGGCCGAAAGCAGTGAACCCACCAGGACTCCCAGCTTGACGCCGGGCAGCAGTTCGAAGTTTCCGTGTTCGAACGCCAGGGTACCGATGAACAGGCTCATGGTAAATCCGACCCCACAGAGAATCGCGACCCCGTAAACCTGTGGCCAGGTCACGCCTTCGGGTAGCCTGGCGACACGCAGCAGCCGCGCCAGCACGACCATCCCGAAAACGCCGACCTGCTTGCCCAGGAACAGGCCCAGAATGATCCCCAGCGGCACCCCGTTGGCCAGGCTATCCCGGTTCATCCCGAGAAAAGAAACCCCCGCGTTCGCGAAGGCGAAAACAGGCAACACGGCATAGGCAACCCAGGGGTGAAGCATGTGTTCCAGGTGACGGGCGGGCGAGTGGTCGTCTTCCGCGCGCAGAGGGATGAACGCCGCCACCACGACGCCGGCCAAAGTTGCGTGCACGCCTGACTTCAATACGCAGAACCAGATGAAGAGCGCGGTCAACATATAGGGCGCCAGGCGCATGACCCTGGCCCGGTTCAGCGCGGCAAGCACCACGATTCCCAGGCCCGCCAGGGACAGTGAAACGATGCTGAGATCCGACGTATAGAACATGGCGATGATGACGATGGCCGCGATGTCGTCAACGATGGCGATGGTGGCCAGGAAGACTTTCAACGAGGTCGGGACCCTGGAGCCGAGCAGCGCGAGCATGGCCAGGGCAAAAGCGATGTCGATCGCCGTCGGGATGGCCCAACCGTTTCGCTGGCTCTCGAAGTCGCCGTTGATGAACCAGTAGATGGCCGCAGGCACAACCAGGCCGCCCAGCGCTGCAAGGATGGGCAGGGCTACCTGGTCGAGTCGGCTGAGTTGTCCCTCTACTACTTCGCGCTTCAGTTCCAGGCCGACCAGCATGAAGAACAGCACCATCAGCGCATCGTTGATCCAGAGCAACAGCGGCTTGTCGACGCCGATGCCGCCGAGTGTCACCGTCAAGTGCAGCCCCAGCAGACTGTTGTATGTCGCCAGCGTGGCCGGGATATTGGCCAACATGAGAGCAATAACGGTTGCGCCGATCAACAACAGGCCGCTGGCCGATTCAAGCTCGTGAAATTCTTTCAGTAAATCAATTGCTTATTGTGTTTTCTTAACAATCATAGTTATGGCTATGCTGCCTCTTGGCTAGCTCAAGTTTGCAGAAAATATAAACACGAAATATCATTCATCCATGCGTTGCGGCCGCAGGAGCAGCCGGGCGAGACCCGCATGGGGCTTATCATGGGCGATTGGACTTTCTTCAGCAACTACGGGCATGTCCTGGTTTGTCTTTCCCGCAACCGGGAGGCTCGCCTTCGGGATGTGGCGGCGGCAGTTGGGATCACCGAGCGCGCCGTGCAGAAGATCGTACGCGATCTGCAGAACGAAGGTTTCCTGACCGTCACCAAGCAGGGCCGCTGCAACCGCTACCGTATCAACCGGCGCAAATCCCTGAGGCATGACCTGGAATCCCACTGCACGGTTGGCAAACTGCTGACTCTCGTGACCCGGGCCGGGCAACAGGAGCAGCATCCCGAAGTCGATGCGGGCGCGGCGCCGCCTGTGCCGAAGGCAACTGCGCCCGTGAGTCCGGAGCAACCCGTGGCCGAACCAAAGTCCCCGAAACTTCAGGCGGAGGAAGAGAAGAAGTCCCGGAAGCAGCCATCGCCGGCGGACACACGTGAGCAGGGCAGCCTGTTCTAGAGCCGGTTGATACGGCGCCCATTTCCCTGTCAGAGTGAGCAGCGCATGAGCTGGATCATATACGGAGCAACCGGGTATACGGGCAAGTTGATGGCCGGGGAGGCGGCTCGCCGCGGGCTTCGGCCGGTCCTCGCCGGGCGCGACCGGGCGGCTGTCAGCGCCGTCGCGGAAACCCTGGGCCTCGAGTGGAAAGCGTTTGCGCTCGAAGACGGGCGGGATATTCGCGAAGGCATCCATGGAGCGACATTGGTGTTGCATTGCGCCGGGCCGTTTTCCGTGACCGCAGGGCCGATGATCGATGCATGCCTGGCCGAAGGCGTGCACTACCTGGACGTCACGGGGGAAATCGATGTTTTCCAATTCGCACACGCGCGCGCGGAGGCTGCCAGGCGCGCGGACGTCGCGTTGGTTCCCGGTGTCGGGTTCGACGTTGTACCCTCGGACTGCCTCGCGGCCAGCCTGGTAGAGGCCCTGCCGGCGGCGACCGAACTGCAGTTGGCGTTCGAAATGACCGGCGGGGCGAGTCCGGGCACTGCCAAGACCAGCGTGGAAGGCTTGGGCAAAGGGGGCCGCATTCGGCGCGATGGCCGCCTGGAAACGGTGCCGCTGGCCTGGAAAACCCGCAAGATACCTTTTGCCCACGCAGAGCGCACCGCCGTCACCATTCCCTGGGGTGACGTTTATACGGCCTACGTCAGCACCGGCGTGCCCGATATCGAGGTGTACATGTCGCTGCCGTCAGCCACGATCGCATGGCTGCGTCGCCTGCGCTGGATGCAGGGGCTTCTGGGCAGCGGCCCCGTGCAGGCGTTTCTCAAGGGCCGCGTGGAAAGCAAACTGCGCGGGCCTTCGGAGGACACGCGCAAAAGGAGTTACTGCGAGCTATGGGGCCAGGCGACGAGTGCGGACGGGCGCTCGGTATCCGCAACCATGAGCACGCCCAATGGCTATGACCTGACGGTTTCAGCGGGCCTGGGCATCGTTGAGTATCTGCTCAATAATTCCGTGGAGGGCGGATACTACACACCTTCGTTGTTGATGGGCTCGGGCTACGCTGCCACCCTGCCGGGCGTGACATTCAACTTGAGGTTGCCCTGATCACAGATTCCCCAGTTCCCTGACCTCTGCCTCGCCACGGGTCGCGTCACGCAAAACAATCTGCAGATCGTCAAAGGAAGCCGCGCGGATTCGGGCGCGGATTGTGATCCCGCCGCCCGCGAAGTTTTCCTCGATCTTTGCCGCCTGGAAGGATTCCAGCGCAGCGTACACCTGGCCGGTCCAGCAAAAGTCGGCCTGGATGGAACATTCGAGTTCGGGCTGAATCTCCTCGATCTC
>JAPHSB010000254.1 GCA_026193295.1 Lysobacterales bacterium | reverse complement strand
GCGCGCCGGGGCAACGCCGAGCGGGCGGCCCGGCAGGAGCCGCGTCCCGACCTGCAATCCCACTTGGCCACGAGTTGAGGCGAAATCCCTAATTGATTGTTTTTGATATACTTTGATGGAGAATTTGAGGGCCCCATCTGGTTTTTTCTCAGCTTAAAAAAAAACCTCTCCCCATTTCTGAGGAGAGGCAGACTTTTGGAGTGATGTACCCGTCTTTCGCGCCCTGCGACCTTGATAAGCGTTGCAGATTTACCAAGGATGGTTGTAATAATACCACTAAAATCCTTAAATGCAAACACGGTAATCAAACCGGCTTGCAGACATGATTGTCGATCAAGCGTGTACTACCGCTCCATGCGGCGGCAAGCACCCGCAACTCACGATCGCCCGCCTCCGGGGCAGCCAGGTCCGCGGCCCTGCGCACGGCGACATAATCCACCCGCAAGCCCCGTTGCTCGAGGAGTTCACGCGCCTCTTGCTCTACGGCCGGCCAGTCTGCCGGGGCAACGGCTACGCGGCCGGCCGCAGCACTCAACACCGAGTTCAGCTGTTCCGCGGCGGCTCGCTGGGCATCGTCCAAATAGCGGTTGCGCGAACTGAGCGCCAGGCCGCGCACGCCACGCACGGTAGCCACCGGAACGATCTGCAGCGGATAACCGAGGTCTTCCACGAGGCGGCGGATGACCAGCAACTGCTGGTAATCCTTCTCACCAAATACCGCCACATCGGGAGCGACCAGGCTGAAAAGGCGCGCGACCACGGTGACCACGCCGTCGAAATGTCCGGGGCGGCAAGCGCCTTCCAGGATGTTCGCGAGCGAGGGGGCCGCGGTGAGGCGGGTCGCGTCGCCGAGGCCATAGGGATAAACAGTCTGGTCATCGGGAATGAAAAGCAGATCACAGCCGGCGGCTTCCAGCAGACCCTGATCCTCCTCCAGCGTGCGGGGATAACGCTCGAAGTCCTCGCCGTCATCGAACTGGGTGGGATTGACGTAAATGCTGGTGACGACCCGGTCGGCGTGCTCGTGGGCTGCCGCCACCAGAGCCAGGTGACCGTCATGGAGGTTGCCCATGGTGGGGACCAGGGCGATTCTGAAACGGGCTCGACGCCAGTTCCGGATCACCGCCCACAGCTGTTCACGAGTCTGCGACTGCCTCATCGTAATGCGCGCGTCATCTCAATAAGTGTGTTGGGCCGCCGGAAAGCGTTTCTCGCGCACGGCCTGCACATAGGCCGCAAACGCAGCCTGCACCGAATCCACGCCGGACATGAAGTTGGCGACGAATTTCGGAGCGCGGGCGCCCAGCCCGAGCATGTCATGCATCACCAGCACCTGGCCATCGCAATCCACCCCGGCTCCGATCCCGATGACCGGAATCCGCAGTTCCGTCGCCAGCGCCTGGCCGAGCGCCGCTGGCACGCACTCGACTACCAGCAACTGGGCGCCGGCGTCCTGCAGTGCCTGTGCTTCCTGAACCAGCCGCGTAGCGGCCACGTCGTCCCTGGCCTGGACCTTGAACCCGCCCAACTGATGCACGCTTTGCGGCGTCAGCCCGAGGTGGCCGCAAACGGGCACGCCCCGGCTGGTCAGGTACTCGACAATTCCGATCATCGGCCCGGCCCCTTCCAGCTTGACCATCGCCGCACCGGCCTGCATCAGGCTGACCGCGCTTTCCATCGCGGCCGCCTCTTCGTAGTAGCTCCCGAACGGCAGGTCGGCCAGCAGGAACGCCCGTGCCAGGCCCGACGCGACGCACGCCACATGGTAGGCCACCTCCTCGACGGTGACGCCAACCGTGGTCTGGCGGCCCTGGACGACCATGCCCAGCGAGTCGCCGACGAGAACCACGTCGACACCGGCCTGGTCCTGGGCGTGGGCGAAGGTCGCGTCATAGCAGGTCAGCATGGCAATCTTCTGGCCATCCCGTTTCATGGCGGCAAGGTGGTCGATGGTCAGGGCTTTGGTTGTTGGGGTTGTATTCATGATCTGCTCTCTTTGCGGGTAGATGGCAGAGGCACGACCGCCGCGGCCTCCGATGCATCGATGTCTGCGAGGCAGTCCACCACCGGACCGACACCAGGGATCATAAAGCCGGGTTCCAACTCCAGCAGGGGCACCAGCACAAAAGCGCGCAGCTGCATCTCCGGATGCGGCAGCACCAGTTCACTGGAGCGCAGCCTCAGTCCTTCATATGTGAGCAAGTCGAGGTCAATGCAACGGGGACCCCAGCGAGTTCCGTCGCGCCGCCGGCCCAACCGACTCTCGACAGCCAGCAGCAGGTGCAGCAGCGGCAAAGGCTCCAGCACCGTTTCGAGCTCGGCGACCGCATTGACGAAGTCGGGCTGATCGGCCAGACCCCAGGGCGGTGAGCGGTAACACCGTGAGCGGCGCCGGACACTGACGCCCGGTGTGGCCTCAATGCGCATCAACGCCTCGGCTATCAGTGCCGCCGAGTCTTCACGATTGCCACCGAGCCCGATCCAGGCCTTCATCGAAGAGGACCGTCAGCCCGCCGACGGGGCCTTGCGCCGGTAGCGTCGCCGCGGCCGGTCGCGCCGGCGTTCACTGCTCCTTGCGGCTGCCGGCGGCGCCTCCATGTTTTCCTGCGCTTTCGTCCAGAATTCGCAGAGCGGCTCCAGCGAGGGATCTTCTTTGGCGCGCAGCAACAGGAAGTCGTAACCGGCGCGGAATCGATCTTCGTACAGAAGGCGTTTCCAGCGCTTGCCGCGGGTCTTGGCGAACCGAGGCTGCAGCAACCAGATCTGGCGCGTGACGGCGCTGAAGCGTCGCGGGATGGCGGTGCGCCGTGCCTGCTCTGCGATGGCTTCTTCAGCGGCCCGCATGATCGCGACGTATTCGGGATCACCCTTCTGGACAAACGCGCGCGCCCGCTCGTCCAGGCTGCTCCAAAGCAGAGCCGCGTACAGGAAAGCGGGCGTCACGGGCTTTGCCGTCCGCACGCGTTCGTCGGTATTCTCCAGCGCGTGGCGCAGCAGCACGCCAAGCTGGATTTTGCCTGGCCCGGCGCCACCGCGCAGGCCTGGAAACAGGGTGACGCTGAGGCCGAAGCGTTGCAGCGCTTCCATGCTGCGCATGCCGTGGCCCGTCATGAACAACTTGCAGGTCTCCTCGAACAATCGGGCCGGCGGCACGCCCTGGAGTAATGGTGCGAGCTCGGGCATCCGCCGCGCCGTGTCCTCGTCCGGCTCCACGCCGAGCTTGGCCACGAATCGCGCGGCCCGCAGCAGTCGCACCGGGTCTTCGTGATAGCGCACATCGGGGTCGCCGATCAGGCGCAGTCGCCGATCGGCCATATCCTGATAACCACCGACATAATCGCGGATATCACCGCTGACCGGATCCAGGAACAGCGCATTGATCGTAAAATCGCGCCGCAACGCGTCTTCCTCGACCGTCCCGAACACATTGTCACGCAGAATCCTGCCACTGGCGTGCTGGCTCTCATCGTCGTCGGCATCGAAGCGGGCGCGGAACGTGGCGACTTCGATCAGGGCCCCCCGCTTGCGCACGTGCGCCAGGCGGAACCGCCGCCCAATCAAACGGCAGCGCGGAAAGACCGCCTGGACCTCTTCGGGGGTTGCGCTGGTGGCCACGTCGAAGTCTTTCGGCGCCTTGCCCAGCAACAGGTCGCGGACGCTGCCCCCCACGATGAAGGCTTCGAAACCCGCCTCCTGCAGCTCGCGAACGACTTCGGTGGCGTGCGGACAGAGCTCTTTGAGCCTGATTCCGTGCTCGGCCTGAGGAATGGTAACGAACTGTTTAATGATGATTTACGCTTTGTGACAGGTTGAATGATGCGGTCGCGCTAGTTTACCATGAGCGGCCGGCCGGTGATCTCTTTGAGATTGCCGGGCGCTGCAGGACGCTCCCTTCGTCTAGCGGTCCAGGACGCCGCCCTCTCAAGGCGGAAACACGAGTTCGATTCTCGTAGGGAGCGCCATTTTTACCGGCCGACACGTAGATCTTTTCGCATGACATTTGTAGTTACCGAAAATTGCATCAAGTGCAAATACACCGACTGCGTCGAAGTCTGTCCGGTGGATTGTTTTCACGAAGGCCCGAACTTCCTGGTCATCGATCCCGAGGAATGCATCGACTGCACGCTGTGTGAGCCGGAATGCCCGGCCGAAGCCATTTACCCGGAAGACGATCTGCCGGAAGGCCAGGAAATCTTCATCCAGTTGAATGCCGATTTGTCCCGTACCTGGCCGGTCATCACCGAGCAGAAAGAACCGCCGGCCGATGCCGAGGAGTGGGACGGTAAGCCGGGCAAACTGGACCTGCTGGAGCGCTGAGCGGGCAGCACGCCACTAGCCCAGCCGCGACCGAATCACCTCGAGCACGTGTTCGGCGGCGTCGGGCTCACAGTCCGTGCCGTCGGCATATTTTATGTACACGCGGGTTTTTTCGCCCTCCGGCTCCGCGTAGGTCTGATAGGCGCCGCTGTAGTCCTCGCCCTTGTCACGACTCCAGAACGCCATCTTGCTGAAGAAGCCTCCCTGATCGGCGAAGCTCTGGTAGTAGTCGAAGCGGTAAACGCCTTTTTCATCGATCCGCACGCGCTGCATGCCGGCGCGTTCGATCACCAGGCCGAGGCGTCGCTGCACGCTTTCCAGGGTGTCGTCGACGATCAGGTACAAGCCCTGCGCCGACCAGGTGAAGCTCGAATTGCTGTCCAGCCCGGAGGTCGTACTGGAGATGCGCGGCGGCCGGGTTTCGATACCCAGGGGTGAAAGCGGAAGCGGCGGCACGCTGATCACCAGCGCCGTGCTCGAAGCTGGCCGCGCGAGGTCTTCCGGAATTTCGAGCGGCGCTGTCTCGACCGCGTCGTAGTACTCCCTTTTGCGCGCTTCCGATGAGCAGGCCGCGACCAGCACGATCAGCATCATGGGCAATGCGAAGTATCGAAATATCATCATCAATCGTATACCGCCGGGCGGTTTGCACCGCTCATGTTCAGGCCGGGATTAATCCAAGCGTTTCCAGGCATTGCCGGAGTGGGCCGCGATGCGCCTCTTCCAGCG
>JAPHSB010000445.1 GCA_026193295.1 Lysobacterales bacterium | reverse complement strand
TGCATTTAATGGGTCTGGTTTCAGACGGCGGTGTCCACAGCCAATTGGCCCACCTGCTGGTGTTGCTCGATATGGCCCGCCACAAAGGGCTGTCCAAGGTGTGCGTGCACGCGATTCTGGATGGCCGGGACACGCCACCGGACAGGCGGCCCGGCCACAGGATTTTGATTTTCGCTCCATGATTGAACCGCTCCCGCCGACCGTGTCACCACCCTTTACCGAGGCAAAGCCGCAACTGCGCCATTGGCAGGATGATTTCGATCGCAGCGTGAAGCCGCGGCCGGGCGCCAACCCGGGTGTGGACCTGCCGCCGGTGTCGGATACGAGGCTCGAGAACGGCGTGCGGCTGCTGGTGGTTCCCAACACCGAGACGCCCACCGTCACGGTGCGGGCGATGTTCGCCATGGGGCAGCGGGATGAGCCCGCTGGCAAGGCGGGGCTCGCCGCGCTGACCGCGGCGATGATGAGCGAGGCCACCCATCAGCGCAGCGCCGCTGAAATCTCCGAGGCATTGGAACGCATCGGGGCCTCGCTGAGCGTGGCGCCCGGCAACTACGAAACGGCCGTAACCCTGAACGTGCTCAGCAAGCACCTGGACGCCGGCATGGCTCTGATGCTGGAACGGATGCTGGAGCCGGCTTTCAGCCAGGAAGATTTCGACCGGGTAAAGTCGCGACAGATGGAATCGCTGATGCAGGCCCGCAAGTCCGGGCCGGCGCTGGCCGGACGGGCCATCGACGCCGTGCTGAGCGGCCCGGAGCATCCCCTGTCCTACCCGGGCGGCGGCCTGCCCTCGACCGTGGCCAACATCGGTTTGGACGACGTCAAGGCTTTCCATGCGGCGCACATACCTGCCCAACTGCAAGGCGTGCTGGCCAGTTCCAGCGTGCCGCGGGAAACACTGCTGGCCAGTCTCGGCGGGCTGGCGCAGTTGCAGATCGCCGAGATGCACCGCGCGGCCATCGATACGCTGCCGAGCGTCAAGGGCCGTACCCTGTACCTGGTGAACAAGGAAGGCGCGGCGCAGTCGTCCCTGCGCCTGGGCCACCCGTCTCTGAAGTACGACGCGCTGGGTGATTTCTACCGGGCGGGCCTGATGAACTTCAACCTGGGCGGTACCTTCGACAGCCGCATCAATCTCAACCTGCGCGAGGACAAGGGCTGGACCTATGGCATCGGCACCGGCTTCAGCGGCGGACCCGAATTGGGTTCCTTCCGCGTTTCCGCGGAAATCAACAAGGACGCGTCGGCAGCCGCGGTCACCGAGGTGCTCGGGGAACTGGAGCGTTATGCCGCGGACGGCATGACCGAGGAGGAATTCCAGTACCTGCAGAACGCCGTGGGCCAACGCGACGCCCTGCGTTATGAAACCCCGGGCGCCAAGCTCGGCCTGCTGTCCGACATCCTCCGCTATGACTTGCCGCTGGACTATCGCCGCCAGCAACAAGCGCTGCTGCGCGAAACCGACCGTGGGACGCTGAACGAACTCGCGGCCCGGCTGATCGATCCCGAAAACATCGCGATCGTGGTGGTCGGTGATGTAGCCGAAATCCGCCCGCAACTGGAGGCGCTGGGCCTGCCGATCCGGTTACTGAACGAGGATGGTTACGAGTTATAGGAACCGACCTGGGGTGGGAGCGGCTTCAGCCGCGATTGTTTCCATGGAAAAGCCCCATCGCGGCTAAAGCCGCTCCTGCAGGTGAAGACGCCAAAGCACACGATCCACGTCAATAAAAGCCTCGATATCAACGGGCTGCAACAGGCGGAACCCTTAAAATGGAAAGCTGAAAATCTTCCCATTTTCGGCGCTTCGCGATTCCGCCAGCGCGCCGGAACCTGCATTTCCGAAGAACAATATCTAAGGAGGCAACGCCATGGAACTCTTCGATACCTGCAAGGAATCAGGGCACGAGCAGATCGTCTTCTGCAACAACAACGATGTCGGGCTCCGGGCCATCATCGGAATCCACAACACGGTACTGGGCCCGGCTCTCGGCGGCACCCGCATGTGGCCGTACGAAAACGAGGAAGAGGCGCTGCGGGACGCACTGCGGCTGTCGCGCGGCATGACCTACAAGGCGGCCGTGGCCGGCCTCAACCTGGGCGGCGGCAAAGCCGTGATCATCGGTGACCCGCGCAAGGACAAGTCCGAAGCCCTGTTCCGCGCCTTCGGCCGCTTCATCGATACGCTCAACGGCCGCTACATCACGGCCGAGGACGTCGGCATCGACGTCAATGACATGGAGTTCATCTTCCAGGAAACCGAGAACGTGGTCGGCGTGCACCAGGCCCATGGCGGGTCGGGCGACCCGTCGCCCTATACCGCGTTCGGCTCGATCCAGGGCATGAAGGCCGCGCTGCAGAAAGTCTTCGGCGACGAAGACCTGGCGCACCGCAGTTTTGCCGTGCAGGGTACCGGGCACGTCGGCCTGCACCTGGTCAAGCAACTGCGTGAAGCAGGCGCCAAGGTGTTCGTCTGCGACATCATGGAAGACTCGCTGGCCGAGGCGGTCGAATTGGGTGCCGAAGCCGTCGGCACCGACGAGATCTATGACCTCGACGTGGACGTATTCGCGCCCAGCGCGCTGGGCGCCGTGATCAACGAGGAAACGCTGCCGCGGCTGAAATGCAAGATCGTCGCCGGGCCGGCCAACAACCAGTTGGCCAATGACGAGGCCGGTAACGAGCTGGAGCGACGCGACATCCTCTACGCTCCCGACTACGCGGTCAACGCAGGCGGACTGATGAACGTATCGATCGAGTTCGAGGGCTGGAACCACGAACGGGCCCTGCGCATGACGCGCGCGATCTATTACAATGTCAGCCGGATTTTCAAGATCGCGGATCGCGACGGTATCCCGACCTGGCAGGCCGCCGACCGCATGGCGGAAGAGCGGATCGCCACACTGGGCAAGCTGAAGTTGCCTTTCATGGGCAAACCGCACCGCTTCCCCGGCCGCAACAAGCATTGAGCGCGGACCCGTCCGCCACAATCGGAGACTTTGTATGTCTGATCAGACCGTAGTTATCGTCGGCGCCAAGCGGACGCCGATCGGCTCGTTCCAGGGCCAGTTCAACGACGTCACCGCGATCGACCTGGGCGCCACTGCGATCGCCGGTGCGATCGCGCATGCGGGCGTCGACGCCGCCGAGGTCAGCGAAGTCATCATGGGCTGCGTGCTGCCGGCCGGCCTCGGCCAGGCGCCCGCGCGCCAGGCTTCCCTGAGAGCCGGTGTCCCTGTGTCCGTTGGTTGCATGACCATCAACAAGGTGTGCGGTTCGGGCATGAAAGCGGTGATGCTGGGCCACGACGCCATCCGCGCCGGCAGCTCCACGATCGTCGTGGCCGGCGGCATGGAATCCATGACCAACTCTCCGTACCTGCTGCCCAAGGCCCGCGGCGGCCTGCGCATGGGCCACGGCCAGGTGCAGGACCACATGTTCTGGGACGGCCTGCAGAGTCCCTACGACCAGCAGATGATGGGCGTGTTCGGCGAGATGTGCGCCGAGAAGTACGGCTTCACGCGGGTCGACCAGGATGCGTTCGCCCACGCCTCGGTCGAGCGCGGCCAGCGCGCGGTCCACGAAGGCGATTTCGTCGACGAGATCGTGCCGGTCACCGTGAGCACACGCAAGGGCGACCATGTGTATGCCGAAGACGAGGAGCCCCATCGCTGCAACCTCGGCAAGATCCCCACGCTGCGCCCGGCCTTCAAGAAGGACGGCACCGTCACCGCGGCCAATGCCTCCAAGATATCCGACGGCGCCGCCGCCACCGTGCTGATGACGGCGGCCGAAGCGGAACGCCGCGGACTGCAGCCCCTGGCCCGCATCGTCGCGCACGCGACATTCGCACACGAGCCGGAATGGTTCACCACGGCGCCGTCCACCGCGATCGCCAGGGTGGTCGAAAAAGCGGGCTGGTCGATGGCCGATGTCGACCTGTTCGAGATCAACGAGGCCTTCGCCTCGGTGACCATGGCGGCCATGGCCGACAACGGACTCGACCACGCGAAGGTCAACGTCAACGGCGGCGCCTGCGCCTTGGGCCATCCGATCGGTGCGTCGGGCGCGCGTATCCTGGTCACCCTGGTGCATGCCCTGCGCAAGCGCGGCCTCAAGCGGGGCGTTGCTTCTCTGTGCCTGGGTGGCGGCGAAGCGGTTGCGGTTGCAATCGAAATTTAACAGCCCGTGCCCGGGGCGGTTACACTGGTAAAATTGATCTGTGAACTGACACCAATAAACCCAAGGAGCAACAACAATGCAACTCAAGCAGGTTAAGGCGCTGGTTACCGGCGGCGTCTCCGGGCTCGGCTTGGCCGTGGTCCGCCACGTCATCGCGAGCGGCGGCAAGGCCGTTATGCTCGACATCAACGATGCCGCCGGAGCGGCGGCCGAGGCTGAGCTCGGGGCGAAATACATCCGCACCGACGTTTCCTCCGAATCCGGTGTCGAAGCATCGGTGGCCCAGGCGGCTGATGCCAACGGCGGCCTCAACGTGGCAGTCAACTGCGCCGGCATCATTGGCGCCGGCCGAGTGCTGGGGCGCGAGGCCCCGATGCAGCTGGACTTCTTCCGCAACACCATCATGGTCAACCTGGTGGGCAGCTTCAACGTCGCCAAGGCGGCGGCCAACCTGATGCAGCGCAATGAGCCGAACGAAGAAGGCGAGCGCGGCGTGATCATCAGCACCGCCTCGGTGGCAGCCTACGAAGGGCAGATCGGCCAGGCCGCCTACTCCGCCTCGAAGGGCGGCATCGTCGGCATGACGCTGCCGATGGCGCGCGAACTGGCGCGTTTTGGCATCCGTGTCATGACGATCGCGCCAGGCATCTTCTGGACCCCGATGGTCGATGGCATGCCGGAACATATCCAGGAATCGCTGTCCGCCTCGATCCCGTTTCCGTCCAGGCTGGGCCGGGCCGAGGAATTCGCGGTGCTGGCGGCCAACATCATCGAGAGCCCGTATCTGAACGGCACCACCATCCGCCTGGACGGGGCCGTGCGCCTCGCGCCGAAGTAACGTCCGGCAGCCCGGGAGAGAAGAATGGAAACTTTTTCAGAAATCCGCAATCACATGCTCAGCCTGTACGAACTGCAGATCGACGAGCCGTTCATCGTCAGCTTTGAATTTGACATCGAAGACAGCAAGCGGCGCCAGAGCATGTTTCTCGCCGAGCTGAAAACCAACGACGGCCGGCGCGTGTTGCGGGTGGAAACACCGGTCGCGCCGCTGGCCAACCTGGGCGCGGAAAAATGCCTGCGCATCAACCTGATGCAGCGAGTGGGCTACCTCGCCGTAGGGGACCTCGACGGCGTGCCCTACATCAAGATGTGCGAGAACCTGCCCTATGCCTTCGTCGGCGAGCAGGAACTGGACTACGTGATCCGGCGCGTTGCGCTGGCCGCGGACCAGATGGAGCAATTCCTGGAACCGGGCGGCGACGTCACCTGAACCCCAAAGACTTGAAACATTGACGGTAGGAAAAAGATGGAATCATTTCTGGCATTTTTTACGAGCGACGAATTCGTGCCCATGCTGATCGGCTGGGCCAGCAAAATTGTACTGGCCCTGGCGATTTACGTTGTCGGTAAATGGATCGTCGGCCGGGTAACGCGCATGGTGCGCAAACTCATGCAGGTCCGCGACGTCGACCCGACGCTGGTCACATTCCTGGCGAACATCGTCCAGGCAGTCCTGCTCGTCGCGGTTATCATCGCGGCTCTCGATACGCTCGGCCTTCCAGTCACGTCGCTACTCGCGGTAGTCGGCGCCGCCGGCCTCGCCGTCGGCCTGGCCCTGAAGGACTCGCTGGGCAACTTCGCCGCGGGCGTCATGCTGGTCATGTTCCGCCCCTTCACCAAGGGCGATTACGTGGACGTGGCAGGAGTATCCGGTAGCATCGACGACGTGCGCATTTTCAGCACCATCCTGACCACGCCCGACAACAAGCAGATCACCATTCCAAATGCCCAGGTGTACGCAGGCACCATTACCAATTACACGGCCAAGGATAAGCGCCGGGTGGACATGGTCTTCGGCGTCAGCTACGACGACGATCTGAAGGTGGCCAGGGAAGTGCTGACCCGGGTCTGCACGAGCCATCCCAAGGTATTGGCCGAGCCGGCGTTCAACATCTTCGTGTCGAGCCTGGGCGACAGCAGCGTCAATTTCGCCGTGCGTCCCTGGGCGAAAACCGAGGACTACTGGGCGGTGTGGGGTGATGTGCTCGAACAGGGCAAGGCCGAACTCGAAAAAGCCGGCTGCAGCATCCCCTACCCGCAGCGGGACGTGCACATGCACGCCACCAATCCGATTACGGACCTGCTGAAAGGCTGAGAACGGAGGAATACGATGGCAAACGAAGGCTACCACGAACCCATCGAGGAACTGAGCGACGCGACTCGCGACATGCACCGGGCCATCATCTCGCTGATGGAAGAACTGGAAGCGGTCGACTGGTACAACCAGCGCGTCGATGCCTGCAAAGACGACGATCTCAAGGCCATCCTGGCGCACAACCGGGACGAGGAAAAGGAGCATGCCTCCATGGTGCTGGAGTGGATCCGGCGCAAGGACCCGAGCTTCGACAAGGAACTGAAGGACTACCTGTTTACCGACAAGGAAATCGCCCACCAGTGACGTAGGACCGAATTCATTCGGGAAATGAATCGCGGCTGAAGCCGCTCCTGCAGATAACAAAGAGGATTCACATGAAATCAAGAGCCGCCGTCGCCTGGGAAGCAGGCAAACCCCTGGTCATCGAGGAGATTGACGTACAAGCGCCGCAGGCCGGCGAAGTGCTGGTGCGCAACGTCGCCACCGGCGTCTGCCACACCGACGCCTACACGCTGAGCGGCGACGATCCCGAGGGGATCTTCCCCGCGATCCTTGGCCACGAAGGCGGCGCGGTGGTCGAAGAGGTCGGCGCCGGCGTAAGCAGCCTCAAGCCCGGCGACCACGTCATCCCGCTGTATACGCCGGAATGCGGCCAGTGCAAGTTCTGCAAGTCGGGCAAGACCAACCTGTGCCAGGCCATCCGCGCCACCCAGGGCAAGGGCCTGATGCCCGACGGCACCAGCCGCTTCTCGAAAAACGGCAAGACGATTTTCCACTACATGGGCACCTCGACCTTCTCCGAGTACTCGGTACTGCCGGAGATCGCGGTGGCAAAGATCAGCAAGGAAGCGCCGCTGGACAAAGTTTGCCTGCTGGGTTGTGGCATCACCACCGGCATCGGCGCGGTGCTCAACACGGCCAAGGTCGAACCCGGCGCCAACGTCGCCGTGTTCGGGCTCGGCGGCATCGGCCTCAGCGTGATCCAGGGCGCGGTGATGGCCAAGGCGGGCCGCATCGTCGCGGTCGACATCAACGAGGACAAGTTCGAGATGGCGCGCATGCT
>JAPHSB010000119.1 GCA_026193295.1 Lysobacterales bacterium | reverse complement strand
AGTTCGACGATCTTGCCGCTGATGGTGCGCGGGATGTCGCTGACCTGGACGATCCTGGCCGGTACGTGCCTCGGCGTGGCGTTCTGGCGAATCGTTCGACGAATCCGTTCCTGCAAGTCCTCGTCGAGCTCCAGGCCCTCGCGCAACCGGACGAACAGGACAACCCGCACGTCGTCATCCCAGTCCTGGCCCACGCAGATGCTCTCGAGGACTTCCTCGAGGCTCTCCACCTGGCGGTAGATCTCGGCCGTTCCGATGCGCACGCCACCGGGGTTCAGCGTCGCGTCCGAGCGGCCCTGGATCACGTAGCCGCCATGTTCAGTTTTGAGGGCGAAATCACCATGGGCCCAGGTCGCGGGAAACTTTTCGAAATAGGCGGCGTGGTAGCGGGCGCCTTCTTCGTCACCCCAGAAAAACACTGGCATGGCCGGGAAAGGCTGCATGCAGCATAACTCGCCGGTTTCGCCGGTGTCCGCCACGCTGCCGTCGTCGCGCAGTATCTCCACGGCCATGCCGAGGCCGGGGCACTGCAGCTCGCCGCGCCAGACCGGCAGGATCGGGCAGCCCAGCATGAAGCACGAAACGATGTCCGTGCCGCCGGATATGGATGCCAGGCACAGGTTCTGCTTGATATCGCGATAGACGTAATCGAAGTTCTCCGGGGACAGGGGCGAACCCGTGGACAAGAGCGTCACGAGGCTGTTGAGCTGGTGTGATTCGCGCGGCTTCAGCCCGGCCTTCTCCCAGGCCGCGATGGCCTTGGCGCCGGTTCCGTAGACCGTGACGCCGAATTCGTCGATCAGGTCGAACATCGCTGCCGGCCAGGGGTAAAAGGGCGAGCCATCGAACAGAACCACGGTGGCGCCCACCGCCAGGCTGCTGACCAGCCAGTTCCACATCATCCAACCGCAGGTGGTGAAGTAGCAAATGCGGTCGGAGCGGCGCAGGTTGCTGTGCAGCACCAGTTCCTTGAGATGCTGGATCAGGGTTCCGCCGGCGCCGTGCGTGATGCACTTGGGCACGCCCGTGGTACCCGAGGAGTAGAGGATATACACCGGATGGTCGAACGGCAGCCTGGCAAAATCGATCCTGTCTCCACTCCCGCCGACCACGCCGGTCTTCATGAAATCCGCCATCCATGCGGCGCCCGGCAGCTTGTCAAGGCGTGCCTCCGGGTTCATGTACGGCACGACGACGGTTCGCTCGATGGACGGAATCGCCTTGAGGATGCCCTTCACCTTGTCGAGGCAATCGTGCGTCTTGCCGTTGTAACTGTATGCCGCCGCGCAAAACAGCACCTTCGGCTGGATCTGCCCGAGGCGGTCGACCACGCCGTCAATGCCGAAATCGGGCGAGCAGGATGACCAGATGGCGCCCAGGCTGGTGGCGGCCAGCATGGCGATGACGGTTTCTGGCAGGTTGGGCAGGTAGCCAGCTACGCGGTCGCCCGTGGTGACGCCTGCTGCGGCCAGGGCTGCCGCCGTCTGCGCTACGGCCCGGTAAAGTTCCGCGTAGCTGTAGCTTGCGGTCATGCCGGTTTCGGATTTGAACAGTATCGCGGGCTGGTCGTCGCGGTAACGCAGCAGGTTCTCGGCGAAATTCAGGCGTGCCGAGGGAAACCAGCGCGCCCCCGGCATGCGGTCGAAATCCTCGACGATCGTATCACCCGGGGTACCGACGATTCCGCAGAAATCCCAGACCGCACGCCAGAACTCGGCCGGGTGAGTGACCGAATAGCGGTGCAGGCTCCAGTAGTCCTGGATGCCGGGATCCAATTCACTTCGCGCCAGTTCGATGAAGCGGCGGATGTTCGCGGTCTGCCGGCGCGCGGGGCCTGGCGACCAGATCGGCTCAGTCACAACAGCGCGGGTCCACGTAGTGTTAACAGGCCCTGGTGCTAGCCCAGCAGCGACTCGAGTTCGGGGATCACCTTGAACAGATCCCCGACCAGGCCGATGTCCGACACTTCGAAAATCGGCGCCTCGGAATCCTTGTTCACTGCCACGATGGTACCCGCGTCCTTGATGCCGGTGATGTGCTGGATCGCGCCGGAGATACCGAATGCCATGTACAGGTCCGGTGCGATGATCTTGCCCGTTTGGCCCACCTGCATGTCGTTGGGGCAGTAGCCGCATCGACCGCGGCCCGGGAGGCGCCCACGCCCGCCCCCAGCCGGTCGGCCAGCTGGTAGATCAGCTCGAAGTTTTCCACGCTGCCGAGAGCGCGACCGCCGGACACGACCTTTGCAGCGCTCTGCAGATCAGGGCGCTCCCCACCGCCGGCCTCCAGGCCCACGTAGCGGCTGTGACTTGCGGGCGAACCAGCCGCGGCCCGGGATTCGACGCTCCCGCTGCCGGAGGCGTCCACCGCCTGCCAGCTGGCTGCGCGCACCGTTCCCACGATGGTCTGTCCCTCGGCGCACTGCACGTCGACGATGGCGTTACCGGCGTAAATGGGACGTTTGAAGGTGCTGGAGTCCGTCACCTCCATGATGTCGCTGACCTGGTTGACGCCGAGCAGCGCGGCGACTCGGGGCATCAGGTCCCTGCCCAGCGTAGTCGAGGGCCCGAGGACATGGCTGTAGTCAGCAGCGAGGGCAACCGCCTCCGGTGCCCAGTTGACGGCCAGTGGGGCCGCCAGGTGATCCGCGCTAACGGCGATGACCTTGCTGACCGAGTCGAGGCTCGCTGCTTCGGCCGCGATGGCGTCCACCGCGTTGCCGAAAATGGCGATGTCGATGTCACCGCCGATGGCCTGCGCGCAGCGCACGCACTTGGCAATGGCCAGGTTGAGATTCTGGCCGTCGTGCTCACCAATGATCAGTATCCTGCTCATACCAGCCCCCTGTTCTTCAGTTCCTGCACCAGTTGCGCTGCATCTTCTACCATGATGCCTTTGGCCCGTTGGGCCGGTGGTGCAAATTTCGTGACGCTCAAATTGCTGTCGGCGCCAACGTCCAGGTCCTCGAGCGGCACGACATCGAGGGGCTTGCGCTTCGCCTTCATGATGTCCGGCAGCTTGACAAACCGGGGCTCGTTGAGGCGCAGGTCCACCGTGACCACGGCCGGCAGGTCGATCTCGATGGTCTCGAGTCCGATGTCCACCTCCCGCACGACAGTGGCCGAACCATCGCTGAGCGTCAGTTTGGAGGCAAAGGTCGCCTGCGGCCGGTCCCACAATGCCGCCAGCATCTGCCCGGTCTGACTGTTGTCGTCATCGATGGCCTGCTTGCCGAGGATGACCAGGCCCGGCTGTTCGCGTTCAATGATCTTGAGAAACGCGCGGGCCACGCTCAACGGCTGCAGCGACTCCCCGGTCTTGACCTGGATGGCGCGATCGGCGCCCATGGCCAGACCGGTGCGCAGCTGTTGCTGGCACTCGTCGCCGCCGACGGATACGACGATGACTTCCTCGGCCTTGCCTGCTTCCTTGATCCGCAGCGCTTCTTCGAGGGCGATTTCATCGAAGGGATTCACGCTCATCTTGACGCCGTCGGTATCGACACCGCTGCCGTCGGGAAGGACGCGAACGCGGACGTTGTAGTCCACGACGCGCTTGATGCCAACGAGTATTTTCATAAATCCGGAATCTCCGTTCAGCCTACATGTTTTGGTAATTGGGCCCGCTGCCGCCTTCGGGTGTAACCCAGTTGATGATCTGGTAGGGGTCCTTGATGTCGCAGGTCTTGCAGTGCACGCAATTCGCGGCATTGATCTGCAGCGCCCTGTCGGCGCCATCACCCACCATTTCGTAAACGTTGGCGGGACAGAAGCGCGTGCAAGGGTTGTCGTATTCCGCGGTACAACGAGCCGTGCAGATGTCCGGCTCCAGGATCTGCAGGTGCACCGGCTGGTCTTCTTCGTGCGCGGTGGCCGCAAAGTATACGGACGCCAACCGGTCGCGCGGCGGCAGTTGGCGCTCGACCCAGTGGCGGTTTGGTGGCGAGTAACCCTCGTCCAATCGCTTGAGCGCCTTGTCGTCCGCATGGACCGCGAGCGTAGTCGGCAATTTGCCTGCCGTGACCGTCTCGATCGCGGCGCGCAGGAAACCGCGCCAGAATCCCTTGTAGAAGGCAGGCCGGATATTGCGCACCTTGTACAGCTCCCTGACCACTTCCGACTCCCGCAGTTTCGCGTCGAAACCTTCGGCCGCGGACTCGGCGGCAATGTGCTCGGCGGCCAGCATGCCGGCCTTCATTGCCTGGTGCGTGCCCTTGATCTTGGGTACGTTCAACGTGCCGGCGCAGTCGCCGACCAGCAATGCGCCCGGCATCTCGGTTTTCGGCAGCGACTGGTAGCCGCCCTCGGAAATGGCTCGCGCACCAGCCGACAGGATCTCACCCCCTTCGAGCAGGTCGCGGACCATGGGGTGGTGCTTGAACTGCTGAAACGCCTCGAAAGGCATGAATTCGGGATCTTCGTAATCGAGGCCACAGACGAACCCGATCGCGATGCGATCCTTGTCCATGTGGTACATGAAACTGCCACCGTAGATACGCGAATCCAGCGGCCAGCCGGCGGTGTGCTGCACCAGGCCCGGTTTGCTCTTGCCTGGCTGCACCCGCCACAGTTCTTTCATGCCGATGCCGTAGCTTTGCGGATCGGAATCCCGGTCGAGCTCGAATCGGCGGATCAACTGCTTGCTCAGGTGACCGCGCACGCCTTCGCTAAGCACGGTAAGGGGCGCATGGATCTCAATACCCTGCATGTAGGTGTCCTTGGGCTGGCCGTCACGGCCGACGCCCATGTCGCCGATGATCACGCCGCCGACGGCCCCTTCATCCGTAAAGTGAATACCGGATGCGGCATAGCCGGGGAAGACATCGATTTCCAGTGCTTCCGCGCGGGCTCCAAGCCATGCGCAGAGCGCGCCCAGCGAAACGATGAAATTGCCGTGATTTTTTTGCTGCGGCGGGGTGGGCAGGCGGCGCCTGCCGTCCTGGCTGAGCAGCCAGATCTCGTCGCGCTCCACCGGGATGCAGATCGGGGGCGGATCGTCTCGCCAGCCGGGCAGCAGCCGGTCCAGGGGTTCCGGCTCGATCACCGCGCCGGACAGGATGTGGGCGCCGATCTCGGAACTCTTCTCGATTACGGCCACCATCAGTTCCGGCTTGAGCTGTTTCAGGCGAATGGCGCATGCGAGGCCGGCCGGGCCGGCCCCGACGACGATGACGTCGTACTCCATGACTTCGCGTTCGCTCATGCAATTCCTCCGCGACCGATGGCTGTGCGTTCAAACCTCATATTATAGCCAGTCTGCCTGTCGTGATGTGGCACATTTCGGACAGAAATGGATGCCAGAAAGCCACCTCGTTCGCGGCATGACGGCAAAATTGCATTAGAATGGTGCCATGTTGACTCGCGCCCGTTTCCGCTTGCTTCTGCTGGCCCTTATGGTGGCCGTCAGCCACGTGGCGCTGGTCAGCCACGTGACCGCGCATTTCCAACCGAACCTGGACCAATGCGAGCTCTGCGTCAGCCAGGCGCATCCACTGGCCGCGATTCCGGCGGCCGAGTCCCAGGCCTGCGCCGAGTGTGGGCCCATGGCGGGGCTGCCGACACTGGTAACCCGGTCATGTGCCGTGGTAGTAACGCATCCCTACCAACAGCGGGCTCCCCCCGTATTGTCTTCGTGATTCATTCGTAACACCCCGGGGCTCCTGCGAGCAGACCGGGAACACCTTGAATTTGATGGAGACGAACGATGAATACCAGATGGTTTTACCTGCCGCTCGCATGGGCGCTGTCGGGCTGCCCGTTGACCATGGCGCAGGATGGGCAGACCCCGGAGCTGGACCTGCTGCGCGAAGAGATTCGCTCGATGCGTGTGGAATACGAAGCCCGCATCGCGGAGCTGGAAACACGGCTGGAAGCCGCCGAACAGGCAGCGGCCGCCAAGCCGTCAGCCCAGGGGGCACCGGCCACCGCAGCAGAACCCATGCCAGGCTACGAAGAACCGGCCATGATGTCCCCGCAGACGGTCTCGGTAGCCAGGGACAGTTCGTTTAACCCGGCGATCGGAGTGACCTTCCAGGGGCAGGCATGGGCCTTCGACAACGACCCGGGCGACTACGCAATTCCGGGATTTCCGCTCGGCGGGGAGGCCGGCCCGGCGCCGGAGGGGCTCTCGCTGGCCGAAACCGAGATTTCGATGTCGGCCAACGTGGATGACAAGTTCACCGCGTTGCTGACCGCACCCATCGTGGTGGAGGAAGGCGAAGTCAAATTCGAACTCGAGGAGGCCTGGGTCGAGACCGTCGGTTTGCCCGCCAGCCTCGCAGTTCGCATGGGCCGGTTCTATTCTGCCATCGGGTACCAGAACAGCCGGCATTTCCATGCCTGGGATTTTGCCGACCAGCCACTGGTCTACCAGGCTTTTCTGGGCAACCAGTACCTCGACGATGGCCTGCAGGTGCGCTGGCTGGCGCCCACCGATTTCTACCTCGAGTTCAGTGCTGAGCTGCTGCGCGGAGACCGCTACCCGGCCGGGGGCGCCGCCAACTCCGGCTTCGGCGCCCAATCGCTGTCCGCAAAAACCGGCGGCGATATCGGCTTCAGCAACAGCTGGTTGCTGGGCTTGTCCTGGCTGGGCGCCGACGCCGACGGGCGTGCCTCGGGCTCCGAAGACGATCCGCTGTACTTCACCGGCGATTCGGATTTGCTGATCGCCGATTTTGTCTGGAAATGGGCGCCAAACGGCAATTCACGGCAGCGGAACCTGATCCTGCAGGCCGAGTTCCTGTGGCGGAATGAAAATGGTGAGTACAGTCTGCCTGATGGCGCGACAGGTCCCTGGGATGTTGACCAGCGCGGCTGGTACGTGCAGGCGGTGTACCAGCCCTTCCCACGCTGGCGCTTCGGTGCGCGTTATGACCAGTTGTCCAGCGACGAGCCGGGTTCCTGGTGGCTCGACACGCCGCTTTATCCGATGGACAGCGACCCCCGGCGCTACAGCCTGATGGTTGACTGGTCGAACAGCGAGTTCAGCCGACTGCGCCTGCAGTACAACTACGACAGCGCGGGTGAGGATGCCGATAACCAGTTCGGCCTGCAGTACATTTTCAGCATCGGCGCCCACGGCGCACACAGCTTTTAACGGAGGGTCGGGAAATGACCAGGACAATCAAAGCGCTGGCGCTGCTGCTATTACTGGCGCCGCTCACGGCCGTAGCCGGGCTCCGCGTCTTCGCCTGCGAACCCGAGTGGTCGGCCCTGGCCGAGGAAATCGGCGGCGACCGCGTCGAGGCCAGCAGTGCGACCCATGCTTTGCAGGATCCCCACTATGTCGAAGCGCGCCCCAGCCTGATCTCGCAGGTGCGCAAGGCCGATCTTGTCATCTGCAGCGGCGCCCAGCTGGAAATCGGCTGGTTGCCGATGCTCCTCAGCAAGGCCAACAATCCCCGCATCCTGCCGGGCAAGGACGGCTTCCTGGAAGCGAGCAGCATGGTCCGTCGCCTGGACGTGCCGGACAGCGTTGACCGCGCCCAGGGCGACATGCATCCCCAGGGTAACCCGCACATCCAGATGAACCCGCACAACATAGCGCGGGTGGCGCAGGCACTCGGCAAGCGCCTGGCAGAGCTCGACCCGGACAACGCAGCCGACTACCAAGCCCGCACGGCGGACTTCCTGCGCCGCTGGAACACGGCCATCACCCGCTGGGAAGAGCAAGCCAAGCCGCTCGCCGGCAGCCGCGTGGTCTGTCATCACAAGTCCTGGGTCTACCTCGAAGACTGGCTGGGCCTGCGGGAAGTGACGACCCTCGAACCGGTGCCAGGTATTCCACCGACCGCGGCACACCTGTCCGCCCTGCTGGCCGAACTGGGCACAGACGGCAAGGGCGCCGACATGATCATCCGCTCGCCGTTCCAGAATCCCAAGCCATCGGAATGGCTGCAGGAGCGGACCGGCATCCCCGCGGTCATGCTGCCGCTGACGGTCGGGGGCAGCGATCGAGCCAAGGACCTGTTCAGCCTGTTCGACGACATCATCGAGCGTATGCTCTCCGCGCGGGCCGGATCGCGGTCATGAGCTGGGACCTGGTGGACTGGTCCATCATCGGGCCGGCCATGGCAGCGGGCCTGTTGGTGCTGAGCACGCACGTGCCGCTGGGGCAGGTCGTGCTGCAGCGCGGGATCATCTTCATCGACCTGGCCATTGCCCAGGTCGCCGCGCTGGGCGTGATCACCGCCGGTACCATGGGCTGGGAAGAGGAGCCCTACGCGGTGCAGGCGGCAGCCGTGACCGCGGCCCTGCTGGCCGCGGCCGGCCTGCGCTGGACGGAAAGGCACTGGCCCGACATCCAGGAGGCGCTGATCGGTACCTTGTTCGTGCTGGCCGCGACCGGCAGCGTGCTGATGCTCGCCGAGAACCCACATGGCGGGGATTACCTGAAGGACCTGTTGGTAGGGCAGATCCTGTGGACCACCTGGAGCACCCTGATCCCGATCGCCGCCCTTTACGCCGTGTTGTTGCTGACCTGGTTTATCGGGCGCCGGCGGCTCGGGCGGGCCGCCTTTTACGTGACATTTGCGTTTGCCGTCACGGCCGCCGTGCAAGTGGTCGGTGTCTACCTGGTGTTCGCCAGCCTGATCCTGCCGGCCCTGGCGACGCGCCGAATGAATGGACCGACCCGGCTCATGGCGGGTTATGGAATCGGCGCCTTTGCCTATCTCGCCGGGATCCTGATTTCCGCGCTGCTGGATCTGCCGACCGGGGCGGTGACGGTCTGGACCATGGCGGTGGCCTCTTTGCTCGCCGGTCTGATCATCGGGTTGCTCCGGTTGCGGGGTTGATTGAGTCAAGACGGCGCTGTTCGATCCAGGCCGGCAGCTGGGCCATGGCTTCCTCGTAGCCGGCTTGCACGATACGATCGAAAGCCTTGACTTCGGTCATGCCGAACTTGCGTACGGGCGGCCGCAGCAACAAGTCGGCCTGCTGGCTCACTTTACGGACCCGCTCCAGGGTTCCCAACTCGGTGGCTTTGAGCAGAACGGTCGCCAGCCCTGGAACCCGGTACTTGCGGGCGAACGGCAAGTAACGTCCGCGCAATACCGCCCACGCCGAAGGCATGGCCGGATAATTGACGCTTACCTCCTGGTCTGCCGACAGGTCTACCGCGATGATGGTGCCGACCGGTTTTTGCTGCATGATGTCGATGGGCAGGTTGTTGATCACCGCGCCGTCGACCGCAAGTCTGCCGTCGACGACAGCCGGCGGGATGATGCCGGGGATCGAGGCGCTGGCCCGCAAGGCATCGGCCAGGTCGCCGCTTTCGTGGACAATCATGGCGCCGGTGTCGAGGTGGCAGGAAACGCAGAAAAACGGTATCGGCAGATCCTCGATCATGAAATCAAGGTGCTTCCGCAGCAGGCGCTCCATGCGGCGCCCGCTGATCAGCGAAACCAACGGAAATGTGAAATCACTGAAGGGCTTGCCCTTGACGAATGCGCTGCGGGCTATCTCGACCGCCTCGTTCAGGGAATGCGGGCTGGCCAGCGCGGCGGCCATGATGGCGCCGAGACTGGTGCCGCCGATCCAGTCTACCGGCAGGCCACAGTCGACCATCGCGCGGTAGACCCCCAGGTGGGCGAATCCGCGGGCGGCGCCACCGGCCAGCACCAGCCCCAGGGCGGTTCCGGAGACGATGCGCACGACGCGGTCGAGATCGGTGGGTTCGTCGTCGCGAACGTGAACATGAAAGTCGGTCTTCCGGGCCGACAGCCATTGGGCCGTGTCGCGAATCGGGTGGTCGCCACCGGCCTGCAACAGGATCAGCATGCGCCGCGCCACCGCGGCGCCAGCGCCTTCCACGATGGGCCCTTCCCAGGGGCGCGGCCCCGGGTCCTCTGCCGCATCGCCTACGAACAGCACCATGTCCGACTGCCGGAGCGCGAACTGCGTCCATGCCGGCCGGGCCACCGAGCACTGGTAAATAACAAAACGGCTTTGATCTTCCTGATCATGCAGCCAGTGCGAAAGACCAGGCGGTACAGCTTCACCCTCGGCCAGGGCGGCGATCGGCGCTCCGAGTTCTCCCAAGCGGTCGGCCGCCAGGTTGAGGGTTTGTCCCACATCCCCCAGGCGCTCGACGAAGTGCCGGCAAAAAGCCTCGGTCCGGGGCGTCGAGTCCAGTGGCAGCAGGCTGATGGTCCGGAGGTTGCGGACCGACGGGCGGGCCCGGACGCTGCTCTGCAAAAGCGAAGCGACGTTCGCGGCCAATCGCAGCGCCAGCGCCGGGTACTCCCGGCTGAGCCGTTCGAAGTCCTCGCGATCGATGCGGACCAGCAGGCTGTCGCGGATCGCCTGGATGCCTACCGTGCGCGGCGCACCGGTGAGCAGGCTCATCTCGCCCACGCTGTCACCCGGAACGATCTCGTTCAGAAAGCGGAACCGCGCGTTGCCGGCGCCATCCGACGCCCAGGCCTGCAAGCGCCCGCGCACAAGGAAATACAAGGAATCGCCCTTGTCCCCCTGGTGCATCAGCCACTCGCCTCCGGCCAGGTGCCGAGTCTCCAGCTGGGTAAGCAAGGCATGGTCGGCGGCGATCGGAATCCCGAAATACTGTTCGAGCGTCTTGCGCACCCGGCGGTCCGGACGCACTCGGCCGGCAACCGCGTCGGTCACCAGTCCGCCTCCGCCAAGCCGAGCTGAGTCTCGAAGATGATCCCGATCGACTGGATAAAGGTGGTGAAGCGTTCCTCGTCGAGCGCGTCGAATGGCTTGCCGTCACGTCGGTTGAGCAGCTGGGCCACCGCGAATACCTTGCCGTCGCGGTTCTTGACCGGCAGGCTGATGATGGAGCGGGTGCGATAACCGGTCTGCCGGTCCACGTCGCGGTTGAAGCGCGGGTCTGCATAGGCGTCGTCGATGCGGATGGCATCGCCGGACTGGGCCACGGCACCGGCGATGCCGGTACCTACCGGAAAGCGGATTTCACCCAGTTCTTGCAGGTTGTCGGCAACCTTCAGCACCAGGAAGTCCCCCTCGACCAGGAACAACGAAGACCGCTCTGCGTTCAGCAGGCCACCCAGCTTGCGCGTGAAGGCGAACAGGCCTTGCTCGAGCATGCTTCTGAACGCGACGTTGCTGGCCAGGGAAGTCGCCTCCAGGAAGCGTTGCGATTCCTCGGTAATCTCCCGCAACAGGTCCTCGAACTGGTTTTCATTGAGTCCGTCGACCATCTCCGCCATGGGTTGTTTCTGGCGATTGTTGGCCAGCATTTTCATCATGTGCTGGTTGTTCGCGAGGACGGCGTCGGTAAACGTCGACAGGCGTCCGTCTTCGAGGTGCACGATGCGGTCAGCGATGTCCAGGATGCGGTTATCGTGCGTAACCAGCAGGATGGTGGTGCCATGCTCCTTGGCCAGCACCTTCATCCGGTCGACGACTTCCCGGCCGGATTGCTT
>JAPHSB010000409.1 GCA_026193295.1 Lysobacterales bacterium | reverse complement strand
TCATCCTGATCGGCGAGGTTCGCACGCGCGAGACGATGGAGCATGCCATCACGTTCTCCGAAACGGGTCACCTGGTGCTTTGTACACTGCACGCCAACAACGCCAACCAGGCCATGGACCGAATCCTGCATTTCTTCCCGGAGGAGCAGCGCGAACAGATCCTGCTGGACCTGTCCTTCAACCTGAAGGCGACCATTGCGCAGCAGCTGATCCCATCCGTCGACGGCTCGCGCCGGTGGGCGGCGTTCGAGGTGCTGATGGCGACACCGCTGGTCAAAGACCTGATCCGCAAGGGCGAAATCGATGAATTGAAGCTCGTGATGCGGGATTCCGGTCATCACGGAATGGTCACCTTCGACCAGTGCATGTTCAGGATGTACAAGGAAGGGAAGATTTCGTACGACGACGCATTGCGCTTCGCGGATTCCGCCAACGAGGTTCGTCTGATGATCAAGCTGGACGAGGGCGGTGATGCGGAGTCCCTGGCCAAGGGCCTGGAAGGTGTCGAAGTGCTCGGGGACGATTTCAATTTCAGGCGATGATTCGAGGCCAGCCATAGCGATGCGTGTTTTGATCATTGAGGACAACCCGGATATCGCGGCCAATCTCGGAGATTACCTGGAGGACCACGGACACACCGTGGATTTTGCCGGGGATGGCGTTACCGGGCTTCACCTGGCCGTGGTCAACAGTTTCGACGCCATCGTTCTCGACCTGGCCTTGCCGGGCATGGACGGCCTGGAAGTCTGCCGCAAGCTGCGTTCCGAGGCCGGCAAGGATACACCGGTACTGATGTTGACAGCGCGTGACCGGCTGGAAGACAAGCTGGCCGGCTTTGATACCGGGGCGGACGATTACCTGGTCAAGCCGTTCGAATTGCAGGAGGTGGAAGCCCGGCTCAAGGTCCTCTCCAGCCGGGGCCGTCGCCGCAGTCCCCGGGAACTGAAGGTAGGCAGTCTCGTTTACAATCTGGACACGTTGAACGTCAAACGCGGTGACACGGAGATTTATTTGAACCCCATCGGGTTGAAATTGCTCCAAAGCCTGATGGAGGCTTCGCCAAATGTCGTATCCCGTGCGGACCTCGAACTGGAGGTCTGGGGCGAAGAGATGCCGGACAGCGACAGCCTGAGGGTGCACATTCATTCACTGCGCAGCGCCATCGACAAGCCATTCGGCAGTAATATGATTCAGACGAGACACGGAATCGGTTACCGCCTGGTGGATCCGGATGCAGTTTCGCCGCAGGCTTAGAAGCCGGATCGTTCTCTCATTTTTGCTGTTCGGCACACTGTTGAGTGCGCTGTTCGCGCTGAGCACGCTGTTTCTGCAGAACTATCTCGAAGATCAGCTGATCGGCGCGACCCTGAAGCAGGAACTCGACGACTACGTGACCCAGTTGCGGCTGGATCCATCGGTGATCGAGCCCTTCTATACCCGCATCCAGGGCTATATCACGCGGCCGGGCGACCCCAATCACACGGTCAACGCCGAGGTCCGCAATTTGCCGACCGGCGTACACGACGTTAAGACGGCGAATGGCGTATTCAAGGCTGCAGTGCGCAAGGAAGACGATCTGTGGGCGTTTTTGATTTACGACGTCAGCGACAATCAGCGCTTGAAGCAGCAATTGATCGCCGCCCTGATCGGCGTCGTCCTGGTGTTCTCGGTATTGTCTTTCATGCTCGGGGCTTCGGCTTCCCGGCGGGTCATGAAACCGGTCAGCGACCTGGCTGCCCGGCTCGATACGCTCAGCGAAGAGGGCAAGCCGGAACGCCTGTCCGTGCACTTCGCGGATGACGAGGTGGGGCAACTGGCCGATGCGCTGGATAGTTATGCTGATCGCCTGCATCACCTGGTGGAGCGCGACCGGGAATTCAACGCCGATGTCAGCCACGAGTTGAGGTCTCCTCTGACGGTCATAACCGGCGCGACCGAGCTGCTTCTGGCTCAGCCCGACCTCGATGAGAAGGTGCGTACGCGGCTGCTTCGCATTGCCCGGGCGGCTCGCCAGTCGGCGGACATTACGACAGCCCTGCTGCACCTGGTGCGCGCAGAACAGGGTATCGACAAGGACAGCAGCGCGCAGAACGTAGGTCGCATCGTGAAGGACGTGGTGCATCTGCACGAACCGCTGATCGGCAACAAATCGCTGGCGCTGCGCGTGGTCGAAGAGGACCGGGTCAGCGTTATCGCCCCCGAGTCGGTGGTGGCCGTGACGGTGGGCAACCTGATCGGCAACGCGATGCGCTATACCCCGAGTGGTGAAGTGCTCATAACGATTGGCGGCGGCCGCGTGCGCGTGCTGGACACCGGGCCGGGTATTCCCGAAGAAGAACTCGAGCATGTATTCGAAAGGCACTATCGGGGCCAGAACATTTCCGGCAAGGGCGCCGGCCTGGGCCTGGCGATCGTCAAGCGCCTGTGTGAGCTGTATGGGTGGTCCATTCACTTCAGCAACAGGGAGACGGGCGGGCTCTGCGCCGAATTGAGGTTCTTCGGCTCCTAGCCGGAGCCCGCTGAGCCGGCGGGGGGCAGCGGGGAGAAGGACGGCGCGTTTGCTGGTATCTTTAGTCGAAACTCAAACGGAAGGTGCCATGGCCATCATTGCCTGTCCCGATTGCGGAAAGAAGATATCCAGCCGGGCCGTAATCTGCTCCTACTGCGGTTTTCAGCTGGGCGAGGTAACCGAGCAGGATCTCGAGGTGTATCGCGCCCGCAAACTGCGCGATCAGAGATACCGCCTGAACATGATCAGCTACCTGGTGATAACGGTGTTTATCGGGGGTTTTGGCTGGTACTGGTGGGACTCGCAAGGATTTGTGCGGCCGCCGACGCAGGGACCGCTGATACTGATGGCCCTGACAGCCCTGGCCTACCTCGTGGTGCGGGTATTGCTCTTTCAGAACCGCCGTTCACAGAGAGCCATGCGCAAAAAACAGGTGCTGGGCAGCGGCCTCGGCCGCAATCTCTGAAGGCGGTTTACACGGCGCCTGCAGGATGGTCCCCTGCCTGGCTTACTGAATGCGCTTCACCCGGCATTCAGAGTCGGAGCCCTCGACGCTCAGGTGCCAGCGCCCGAACATCCCGGGTTCGATCTCGACAACGGGGTTTTCGACTTCCTTGAGGTAGAACTTGTCCTTGTCCGCCTGTTCCCAGATCATTCCATTCTCCAGTTTGAAGACGGTCTGTCCGTCCCAGCCGCTGAAGCGACCGACGATGCGGCTGGTGATGGTGGTTCTTTCGTCGTCGTCTTCGTCCTTGAACCCGCGCCGGTCCCCGCTCGCTTCGGTTGCGGCCGAGCCCGCGGCGGTGACTGCCGGGGCCGGGTCGAGCGTGGCCAGGGAGTGTGCCCGGATCCAGGCGTTCAGGGCGGAGAGCTCCTGCGCCGTGAGCTTGTCCAGGCCGGCTGCGGCAAATTCCTTGCCCGTCATCTGCTCCTCGAGGGTGGAGAAGCCCTCGGCGGCGAGAAGGGCGGTACCGATGGAAAGGGTCAGCAAAGCGATGAAGAACTTGTTCATTATTCAACCTTGGGGCGCTAAACCGGGCAAGTCTATCATGTCGAGGAATCAGTGTTTGGCGGGTTTCCGGTCACCGGCAAGGAAGCATTTGGGACCTCGGCTGCCCCGGTCAGCGCACAATCACAGGTCCTGCTTGTAGCGCACGTAGGGAATGCGTCCGTAGATTGATTCGAGCGGATCGACGGGTTGATTTTCGGTGCTGCCGGCGGAGTCCGTGCCCGCGTTCAGTACATTGCTGGCGCCCACGCTGAGATTGGCTTTCCAGGGCGTCCGCCAAGTGAAATGCACGTCAAAGGTCGTGATGCTGTCGATACTGTTTCGATTCAGGAAGTTGACCGAATCACGGTAATAGCCCTGAACACCGGTGCTGAACGGGCCGCTGCTCCACTCGAGGTTCATCTGTGTCGCGTTGAACGGTTCCGCCAAAGTCCATGACAAGGAACTGCCATCCTGGGAATAGAGTCCCCGGAAGTCGGCTTCGAGGACCCGCGAGAACGCCAGCCCCAGCTGCAGGTCGCCACGTGTGTCGGTGGTGATGCCGACTTTGAAATTGAGGTCAACCCCACTCGCATCACTGTTCAGATACTGGAGAGGGTCGCCCGAACCCGTCGACAGCAGGGGGTTGCCCAGGTTGGGCGACAGCAGCCTGTCGGTCATCATGGCCGGGCCACCGGGCATTCCGGCTTGCGACGTCCCTGGCTGGCTCACTTCTGCCGCGCGGGTAAACCAGTTGACGGATGCCGAAGCGTTACTCAAGTCCAACCGGGCACCCAGGTTGACCTGCCCCTGACTGCTCGTTCCGAGCGGTTCATTGACAAAACGGCAACCGGAAGCCGTGTAGGAATCGGCTCGCAGCGTACCGTTGAGGCAATGGATGCTGCCCAGGGGCCGAAAGCGCGAGTGTCCGAGCCGCCGGTCGATACCGGCGTCAAGGCTGAACTGGTTGGACAGCGGCAGATTCAGGGTGGCGCCGAGGCCAAGCATCTCGGATCCGCTGTCGGTCATCCTCGCGTTCAAGCCGCCCTGCAAAGACAGGGGCTTATTCAGCACCAACTGCAACTTGCGCGTGTCGCTACCACCGACATCGAAGTCGAGGCTGGCACCAGGGTCCAGCACCATCGGATAAGGTGATTGATCGACCGGTGCGCGCGGCCCTCCGTCTGCCGCCAGGCCGATGGCGTCGCCGGCGAACAACAGGGCTGACCCGGGGGCTTCCGCCGCCCAGATACCGGCTGAAAACAGGCACAGTGAGGCAGCAGAGAGCAGCGCTCCCGCCCCGTTCAATGTGCGTTTCAACACGGCCAACATCCTGACTCTGTCTCCGGTATGCGTTCCCAAGTTTGCTGACAGCAGGGACTTAGAGGACTTCCGTTACCAAAAGTTTAATTCAATTCTAGCAAATTTCCATAGAAGCGGTGTGGGGAAAATCTGTTCGCAGGGCTGGTATACTTCGGTCGGACCGGGTAGCCCGCATCATCCGGGCCGGGTCACCCTATCGTTCATGCATGAATCAACTTACGGATCGGTCTTTTTAGCCATGGTAAGCACGACTACACCCATATGTGACTTCGACACGCCCGCACCAGATTTCGACCTGCCGGGTGTTGACGGGAAAAACTGGAGCCTGCGCGAATGCATGGGACCCAAGGGATTGCTGGTCATGTTCATCTGCAATCACTGCCCCTATGTCAAAGCCATAAATCACAAGCTGGTTCGTGACACGCGGGATCTCAAAGCGCTGGGTGTGAACAGCGTGGCCATCATGTCGAACGATGCGGATTCCTATCCGGAGGATTCGTTCGAAAACATGCAGCGCGCGGCACGCCAGTTCGGTTACCCATTTCCCTATCTGATCGACGAGACTCAGGATGTGGCGCGCGCTTACGGGGCGGTCTGCACGCCTGATTTTTTTGGTTACAACGCTGACTTCGAGCTGCAGTATCGTGGTCGCCTCGACGCGAGCGGTCGGCAGCCCGACACCGGCGAGGTTCGCCGAGATCTGTTCGAGGCCATGAAACAGGTAGCCGAAACGGGCCAGGGGCCGCGCGAACAGCTTGCGTCGATCGGCTGTTCGATCAAATGGCGCAACGGCGGCGCATGAACGGTCCGTCGCCTTTTGAAGTTCGCGAGCCCGGCACTGAACACCGGGATTGGCAGAGAGGTTACTCCGAATGAGCGAAGTCTTGCTGGTGGGCATTGATTGCAGCGAGTGCGCCGAACGCGCACTGGACTACGCAGCCGACTGGGCGGCGGCCACCCAGCGCCAGTTGGTCGTGGCGCACGTGATTCAGTGGTCTCCTTTCAGTTTTACGACGCCACAGGAGAACGAAGAACGGCATGCGCGTCGTGAGGCCGAGCTGGACCGGGCGCATCGGGAAGTCGTGGATCCCGTGGTCAACAGGCTGCGCGAACTCGGATTGAACGTGCGGGGCGTGATCCGGCATGGGCATCCTGCCGAAACACTCTGCGACGTGGCCGAGGAGTTCGGGGTCACCCACATAGTGGTCGGCAAGACCGGATCGTCGCGAATCCGGGCTCAGCTTTTCGGCAGTGTCGCGCATTCGTTGGTGCAGATATCCAAACAGCCCGTAACTGTCGTACCCTGAGCCGCACGACCTGGAGAATTCAATGATATATACCAAGTGGGGGGCGCGATTGGCCCCGGCCATTGCGCTCCTCGGCTTGCCTCTGCCCGCCTGGGCGCAGGACGGGATAGATCAGCGTATCGATCAGGCAGTGAAGCCGTTTGCGGATGCGGTGGCAGGCTTCATTTTTTCCTCTTTTTCCGTGGACGGCGTCCAGGTTCCGTTCGTGCTTGTCTGGCTGCTTTGCGCGGCCGCCATATTTACGCTGTATTTCAAATTCATCAACTTGCGGGCATTCCGCCACGGTTTCCAACTCGTTCGCGGCGACTACAACGACCCCTTGGCGGCCGGCGAGGTTACCCATTTCCAGGCTTTGGCCACGGCGCTTTCCGGCACGGTCGGCCTCGGCAACATCGCTGGCGTGGCCGTCGCCGTCTCTCTGGGCGGCCCGGGCGCTACCTTCTGGATGATCCTGGCCGGTTTGCTCGGCATGTCCTCCAAGTTCGTCGAATGCACGCTCGGTGTGAAATATCGCAACGAGTACACGGACGGGACAGTGTCAGGCGGACCGATGTATTACCTGTCCAAAGGCCTCGCCGAACGCAGCGAAAAACTGCGGTCGCTGGGCAAGGTGCTGGCGGTCCTGTTCGCCATCTTCTGCATCGGTGGGTCTTTCGGCGGTGGGAACATGTTCCAGGCCAACCAGAGCTTCAAGCAGCTCGTCGCCGTCACCGGCGGCGACGCCAGCTGGTTGGCGGACAAGGGTTGGC